>JBFKKL010000001.1:0-48124 GCA_041631255.1 Candidatus Woesearchaeota archaeon
AAGGTTGCACATCACTTCTAAAATGTCCTCTAACTCAATACAAATTCGATGCACAAGGTCATAAGACAATATTCATTGATTATTCATTACCAATCACTCAAGCCTTAGGTAGATACACAGAACATTTCAATTTAGTTTCAGGGTCAAGAAATTCTACAGTTAATGTTCGATTTGATATAAGTACTCCAAGACTTTTAACTCAACCTCTTGAACTAGACCCACAATGTACAAGTGATGCACCATTTGATATTCAGGCTAAATGTTATCAGAAATTAGCAGAATACAATTTGGAGATTGTAACTAATTTCAATAAATACTTAACTGAGATAAATATTGATGACGTTTGTAAGGATTACAGACAAATCGAATATGTAATTGGCGATAGTTATCCTGAAGAAGTTGTTGAGACTAATAAGCAATTACGAAACGAGAATGCCGATTTGAGAACTAAATTAGATTTAAAGAATGAAGAACTTCTAAACTGTAAAGATGAACAAATTCAACAACGAGACAACTTTCAAAAGACTATCAATGAAAAGGAAGAAGAGAAAGTTGCTCTAGCAAAAGAAAGTGTGAAAAGTGAATACGCTAAAGATAGACAAACTGAAATTGAGAAAGCAGAGTTCAGAGAGAAATATGGGGGAAAAATTAAATGGCTTCTTTTCATTGCAACAGCAATACCTTTCGGGCTAATTATCTATTCGGAATTCGTAAGACATAAGAGTCTAAGAAGAAGTAATATGCCGACAGATATATTGTTCATTATCATGATAGTGTTTCTAGTATGTTGGTTAGCGTCATTAATTTTCATCTAAAAAACACGCCCTTTTTTAAATAAAAAATGTCAAGTAAAAGTATGGTTCAAGAAATCAATTATAAAGGTAAAACTCTTCTAATAGAGATTAGTGAGAGAGAACCATTTTGGAGTTTGGATGCGAACGGAGAATTAGTTTCGAAAGAGGATAATCCTAATGAAGTTGATGAATCGATTTGTCCAAACATTACAGAACAAATTTATGAAGGGATAATCGAGAACATTGAAACTTATTTCAAAGAGATAGTTGATGAGGGTATCCCTTTTGATAGTTACAGGTGTGAGGAAGAGGCTTTAATAGATATAAATATTGAGGGTTATGAATCACTAGACGATTTCAACATAAAAGTTGAATTACAATAAAAGGAAAATGGGATTATTTAATAGAGAACCAAGACAACCAATTGAAGAAAAGAAAAGCGATATGCCTCCTGCATTCGAAGAGTTAACATCTAAAGTACAAGTTAACATCAGAACTTCATGTACAACTGAACATAGAATCAATAGAGAGGAATTACTCAAAGCATTAGGAATAAATAAAAGACCTAACGATAGTTTATTGATGTTCACAGAAGGAGAAGACATTATAATTAAGTTAGAGGAACAATGAGATTAGACGAAGAAGGAAACATAGAGATACCTGACAAGGTTGTAGCAATCGTATTAATAATCGTATTAACTTTAGTTGTTGGTATGCTCTATATTTTAAAAGACCCTGAGATGATTCGCCCTGAGTCACAAGTCACAAACTTTTCATTTAGCGAATCTGAGGAGTGTAAAAGATTAGATTTTGTGTCAGGAAGTGTAGAGATTAGGTGCACTCAAACTAAATGTGTAAATATTCAAGATGAGAAGTATTGCAGTAAGGAGGAAACAATTTACAGATGAAAGTAGATATGAATTTAGTAATGATAGTTTTCTTATCAATATACATAATAGCATCAATAATATTGTATCCTAAACTAATTAAGAGGCTTAATTAAGAATGAAACATAAGATAGGAATTAGAATTGAGAATCAGGAACAAATACCTAAGAAGTGGACTATGGTTGATTATTTAATCAATAATGGAGTAATTAAGTTATCAAACAAATCTGAATATCGTATGAGACCTTTTGATTCAAAGAAACATGTCATGTTAAGATATTTCCTTTACACGATAATTGATTTACATGCTGAGGGTAAAAAGAATTTCGGATTCAATCAAATTGTACTTAAGATGAACGAGAATCAAGATAAGTATGATATGAGGACTATGGAGAAGATTAAATATGACACAGAAGTAATCTATTCAAAGAAATATCATCTAAACAAACAATTACCTCAACTAAAGAAGATTACGAAAGAACAATATGTGAAAGAGAATGTGTCACGTGCATTAAAGAAATATAGTAAGAATCGTAACAGAATCAAAGACAACA
This sequence comes from Candidatus Woesearchaeota archaeon, assembly GCA_041631255.1. Lineage (GTDB taxonomy): Archaea > Nanobdellota > Nanobdellia > Woesearchaeales > UBA583 > UBA583. The sequence goes on from JBFKKL010000001.1 coordinate 2,236, forward strand.
TTTATTGTTCAATCTATTTATGTTTAGGGAACTTTCTTGAAGTAATTTATTTACAAGATAGTCAAAATAAAATTCAAAAATATTATTATTTATCTCAAGAAGGAAAGAAACTTGCAAAGAAAGTTTTGAAAGAAAATTATGTTTTTTAGAAAAAATTTGGAGATGTGTCTCCCAACACACTCACACGTTTCACCTGTGTGTGCGTAAGTTTTCTTAGTTTGTGTGTAATTTTGAGCCTATAAATGTAAAATTAGGATTCAGGTCGCCATAAGTGAATCCTAATATATAATAAAAGTGTTTTGATAAAACCTTTTAAGCAACGAAAACACAAACACAAACTTATTTAAATAATCAAGTCCATAAATTAATTGTACAGGACTGAGGTCTTTCTTCCTAGAAAAACTCCTGCTGAATGACAGAAACTCAGATAAGTCTTCCCCAAGCGAACAGTGGAACTAGGCGGTTAATGTTTAGTGATTTGAAAGCCAATAGTCGCAAACAAAATCACAAGACGAGGCGAGATTCCTTGTCACCATTTGTGTTAAATTGAAACTTATTGCATTATTCCTCCACGGGGCTAATTAAAAATTTCATTTTTAGATAAAATTGGGAGTTCAACTGTCCGAAACTCCCAAGAATCTGCCAAATAAAAAACCTAAACCCTAAAATTCTAACAGTATGGCGTCTATACATACCAAATATGAAATTAAGCGATTTGAGAGCACTTTTTAGTGAAAATGACTTATGAGTCGTAAGAAGTGCAATTAGAAGGCGTTTAAATATGATATAAGGGCATTTTAGACAGTTTTTCAAAAACTCATACAGAAATTGTATGATTAATTAATTTAACTTCGCCTAATATTTAAAACACGAAGTTTATTTCTTGAAAACATATTAGTTGACAACTATATTTAATCAGAATCAAATAAAACCTCTCCACTTTTCGTTACACTTTTTAGCCTTGCGAACAAAACACGCCATTTTATAAATTCTAAAATTTCAGTTAAAGTATAATGAACAGAAAAGAGTTTGCAAAAATATTGGCAAGACAATTCAGAAAAGAAGGTTTTGACAATCCAACAGATTACAAAGAGATTCTTAGGAACTTAAGAACTGAGTTGCCTGAAGTGAAAGGCAAGAAAAGAAATAAGAAATTACCTGAGTTTTTAACTATTGAAGAGGCACGAACATTCATCAATACTGCTCACATGATAGCAACCAAAGATGAGAAGAAAGGAATAATTGCCGAGACATTCATCAAAACAGGTATGAGAAATTCTGAGTTATGTAAATTAAGAATCGAGAACATTGATTTCGAGAAAGGGATATTCAAGATAGTTGAAGGGAAAGGAAGGAAAGATAGATTCGGTCTAATGTCTCAAGATATTCTAAGGTCAATAATTAGAATCACCAAAGGTAGAAAGACAGGTTATGTGTTCTTGAATAAGTACGGTGATAGATATTCTGAAAGGTCAATGCAATATATAATCAAAGAAATCAAGGAGAAAGCAGGGATAATTAAAGACATTCATCCACACAGTTTACGTCATTCATTTGCAACTATACTTGCAGAGGCAGGAGTTGATATTAGAAAGATTCAGAAACTACTTGGGCATGACGACATTAGAACTACAACAATTTATGAACATATGGCAATAGGTCACGAGAAAGAAGAGATATTGAAAATAACAGGTGGAATTTAAAGTAATTTTAAATTTTATAAAAAGAATTAGTTAAATATTCCATCAAGAATCCATCCAATGAATTTACCAAACCACCCAACTTTAGGTTTCTCAGAAGGAGTACTAGAACCTCCTCCTCCTGCACCAACATTATTTTGTTGAGAGTTATCGTCATCAGACAGGTCAACAATTTCATTAGAAGGATTTTGGACAGGTTCTTCTTCTCCAACCTCAACATTATAGTTAGGAGTATCTAAAGAGACTTTATTAGTTGGAACTTTAGGCTCAACTTGTGGCTCAGGCTCTTCGTAATAAAAATGAATTGCATTAGTTACTGTCTCATAAGTATGGTTATCAATTGTGATTACAACAGGCACACCATAATGTTTTGACATCACACCAAATTTCTTATCATTTGTGTAAACTTCAAAATAAGGTACTTGTCCTTGAATATTTAAATTCTGAAAAGAACACTCTCCTCTAAGTTCTCTAGTTTGAGTTTTACCTAAATATTCGAACATAACTTCTTTAGATTCACAATCAACAGAGAAATTCTGAGCAGTATTTGGCACATTAAAATTCTCAATTTTAAATTCTCCACCTTTCACATTTTCATTAGTCTTAAAGAAAATAAAAGATGCTCCTCCACCTCCATAACTAAATACGGACGCCATTGAACCAACAATCACAAAAAGAGCGATTACAAGTTTGGATAATTTATTTACAATTTCCATAGTTTTATAGGGTTTGTTTTATTTATAAAAGTGCGTGTTTTCATTTCTGTATGATTAATGGAGTTTTTGTCGCATATACATAAGTGTCAACATAATTTATAACAAAAGATTTCAAAACTCTATCATAAGTTTTAAGATACTCTTCAGGAAAATCAAATTGATTACAGAATTCTATATCTCGAACTTTCACTGAGTTCAAATTATTTTTTGCATCAGGAATTAAACATAGTGCATTCACTCTTGCAACAATTTCATTTTTATAATCACTAGAAACGTAATTTCCTTTAGAAAAGACTTTTTTCAAATTAAGAGTCCATTCAACATCTTCGACTTCATTAACTCCATTTAACATGGCATATCTTTTCTGCCAAAACTTTTCGTTATAAATCGTACAACCTGCATTAGCATTATCTCTTCCGTTGAAATTATAGATTGAACATTGGTAAGTCTCTGACCCTAATTGTCCTGTAGCGTCAAGATAATGAGTAATTTCATGCATAAACACATTTTCGAGAGTATTAAAAAACTCTCCATCTGATTTAGTATCATTTCTAATTTCATCCAATGCAATATAGATATTTGTATCATTGTAAATAATAATTCCTAAAACATCATATTCAAGATTATTTAAATTAGAGATGTAATCTTGTTCAACAAAATAGGCATCAAGTTCACCTTCAATATCTATCCCGTAATAAAAAGATTGGTTCATTTCAAATCTATCAACAGCATCGAAAAGCACAGTTTGATAATTCTCATCTTTCAAAACTCTTTCAGTATCAAGTGTGAAAATTGGAGCAAGACCAACAATAAATATTAACAATGCAATAGAGAAAACTAAAATATGTTTTATTTCAACTGCCAAAGGACTTCTATATTTAGCGATTATGTTATGCACAAAATAAAGTACAATCATAATTATTCCGAAGATATACCAAACAGAGTATCTAAAAGTTAAATCGAAAAAATAATCAAAAAAAATTATTGCGGGATAGAAGAGCATATTTGAAATAAAAGAATAGAACGCTATTTGAAATTCAGGCAATCCAAGAACACTAAGCCTACTAAAGAGTTGAAACACTGAATAGAAAACACCAATCAAAAGATAATAACCAAGATAATTCAATTCCTTTTTCAATCTTTTATTCATAACCAAGTCCTCACAAGTAATGCTCCAATCATTGCAATTATCAAATCCCAAACAATATCTTTAATTGTCTCTTCTCTAAAAAATATTCCGTAGAGCAAGAATTCAAACACCTCATACATGATAAGCATCACAAAAATAACAAACAAAGGATTAGAGATTTTGTATTTATCCAAAAGAAAATATATTATTGCACCTGAAAAGAAATGCACAACAGACCAAAGATTAAGAAAAATAAAACTATTTTCATAAATCACTGTATTCAAAAAGATTCCAACTTTATTTTCAATTAATGTCTCTTTCGTCATTTTAACCTATTATTCTAATTTTTTTATTATGTCTCTTTTTATATGCTCTAAAGGTCTGTCACATGTATCAACAAATGCAGTTGAAATGGTGCTAGATTTGTTTCCCTTTGCAGAAGAGATTACATAACACCCGACGTTTATTCCTTTTATATATTCATATATTTTTATTGTAAAAGTTTCATTCCATCTTTTAGAGAAATACACAAAATCAGGCAATCTCTTAACATTTTCACTTCTTACCACCACACTTTCATTAATATTGTCTACAGATATATACATTGGACTTTTACTTTTGGGTTCTACCTTTTTCACATCAATATTTCTATCGTGTGCACGTCTTCCGTCACTTCCTTTTTTTACTTTGATTGTTCGTTTCATTTTTTATTTTTACCAAATAACGAGTAAAGGATTTGAACCTTTGACTTTCGGAGCATGAATCCGAATCTCTACCTAACTGAGTTAACTCGTTACAAAAAAAGTGGAATTATTTCCACCACTTGAAAGCCTTACCAATAAGATAAACTGTTCCCGCACCAACAAGTATGTAAACAGAATTTTCTAACACAGGCATCGAACCTAATAAATAATTTACTAGATTAAAAGACTTTCCCATAAGACTTGTAACTCCTACAAGCCCCCAATTCAAACCACCTACAGCAGTAAGTGTCATACTAACATTTCCTAAAATTTTATTTCGTGCCATTTTTCTTTTTTTTTATTTGTATGTGTCAATAACAGTGAATGCACCAACAACAATTAATTGTCCTCCTGTAAAAGACAATAGACCTTCCCATCCTAGAAGATTTGCAATAGCGTAAATACCAACTGCAAGAGTGATAATGAATGTGATTAATTCGCCACTATCAAAAGATTTTATTCTATTAATTACATTTGAGGGCTTAATCCCTAAAGACATAAATTGTAGAAGTACCGCAACCAAACTAACTACAGCAATGACTTCAGCAGTAACATCACTAAGCCCAACTTTAATGATTAAATCTTCTATAACAAAACCTAGAGCCATCATACCAAGCCCAAATGCAGTAAGCACTATTTTAGTTCTAGTTGAAAGTTTTTTTTGATTACGTTTAACCATTTTTTATTTTTTTTAGTGACTAACTCATACTGCGTTTAAGCAATCCTTTGGGCGTTAGTTGAAAAGGAATCTAGCATATTCCACAACGAAATACAACACAACAGTTATAATTGCCCAAGATAAGATTCTAAGTCCTAACTCTACACCAAATCCTTGTTGAGGTGCAAACCTTCTAAAATTACCGATAGGTAAGAGAGTAATCATTGTGATAAACGATAAAACTCCTGTCGCACCACCAACTGTATTTATTTTTTGTAGGAACTTTTCAATTGAATTAGTAGGAGTTTTCTCTAATTTCATAAATAAGATTTTATCAAAACTCTCTTCAAATAAATTTAATAGCGTTTTTCCTTCAAATTGTTCAGTGAAACTTCCTGTAGTTCCTTGAACAATTGTGATTTCAATTGGTAACACAACATTCTTACATTTTTTAGTAGTAATAATTAATTGTCCTGTTGCACTACCAACATTCAATTGGAACGTGTTTAATCTAACACCTAGATTAGTAAAACTATTCGCACCTAAGAAAGACACAACATTCGCCATTTGCAAGTTATCAAATATATCTTTATCTCCTTCAATGAAATGCAGATTGAATTCAGGGTCAATTTGAAAGGATTCCCTATTAGTCAAAGTGAAAGGCACAAACAAATTAGCGTCATTAAATTCAAGTTCAATAGGATTCGTTGTAATATCACATTTATCTTTATCGGCATCATCAAATTCAACAACAGTTAAAGGAGTAGGACTAGCACCGCCACCACCTCCGCCACCACCTCCGACAGAGACAGGAACTGTTGTTGTATAAGTTATATCGAATGTTTCAGATTGGAAACTTGATTTAGTGAATGATAAGTCCAAGAAATTTGAATTATCTGTAGCAGTATGGGCAACAGAACCTGAACTATTCCAATTATTTTTAGTATTCCAATTAGGCATATAAGTCGAAGTAGGAATTGAATGTTCTATTGTTCTTGACCCTGAAAGTGCCCCGAAATTTGAATCATATTGTATATCAGGATTAAATTGCCATTCCAAATTATCTCCTACAATTGTTGATTGGGCAGTTGCAATAGTTACAGCAACAACAGTTGCATTATAACTGAACCTATAAGTTTCAGTAGTACTCGCAGAGATATTGTTCAATGTGAAAGATATATTACCGCCTGACACTGAGGAGTTCAAAGTTTCAAAAGAAGAACCATTATAGTATTCGGCTAAATCACTATTAACATATTCATTAATTGCAAAATTAAGAGTTATTGGACTAAGTGCAAATGCATAAGTATTATTGTAAGTAATATTTTTCAATACATTGTAATCTTGATTAGCCTGAAGAGTTGTTGAAGGGATACTGAATGAACTATCTTCTATCAAAATATCAACAGTCGCAGATTTACTTTGCAAATTAGAACCAACATTAACATCAATAACTTTAGTTGAATCAACAGCACTTACGCTCCAAGAGATATTTGTAAAATTTGAACTCAAAGAGTTAGTTATAGTGTAATTAAATATTCCATACTGTTCATCTAAAGTATGATTTTTTGTTGTATTCCAATCAAAATAATCAGTAGAGATAGTGAATAAATTATAGACAGCAGTAACTCCATAATTAGTGTCAGTATCATAAACATATCCTTCAACAGTTTGTGCACTAGAACTCAATGAAGTTGTAAAGTTTATTGAACAGGAGTTACCTGTAAGAGTACCATTGGTTAGAGTACTACCAACTTTCGCCTGACAATAATCTAGAGTCTGATTAGCAGTTTGAACAACATCAAAAGCAATATTCAATGTCTGATTACCATTAAGCAGATTCAATAATGTGATTGATTCATTCTGAACTTCAATATTAGAAGTTGCCGATGAAACAGTTTGACTAGTATAAGTAGGTGTGAAATCAATACTATTTTCCATATAAGGAGTAGTTGTAGTATTACCTGAAAAATCATACCTTATACTAATATTACTGCCTTCAGGAATAAATAACTCTACAACTCCTGAAGATAGAGAATATTCAGTAGAATTATAAATTAGAACTCCACTAATATTGTGACCGTTTAGAGTGATATTATCAGCAACTGTAAATTTATTAAAATCTTGTTGAGTTACATAATCTTGTGTCAAAGTGATGTTACCTGAAGTGAAATAATCTCCGTCACAAGTCATGGAAGTGTATTGCCAATCTGAATTTGCAAGACTCCAAGAACCTGAAGAATAGATATACCTATTTTGGAATGGGTGTCCACTACTAAGAGAATGAGTTACTCTAGCAGTACCATAAGTTTCTTGACACCATTGTTCAGGTGTGGCAGTCCACCAAGTACTTGTTCCTGAACCCATATAATATCCCGAACGCTGAGGATTACTTACTTGAGTTTCATTTTTTATTAGTTGAATATTCCCTCCTGACAATTCAGTCTGATTATTGGTAAAATTAGTATTAGTGTAAGTAGTCAATAATTCCAAAGAAGAATTTGAATTATTAGTTGCTAAAGAGTTATTATAATAAACATTAAAAGTATTATCAACACCTCCTGTTGCATTCAATTGAACATAGAAAATACTTTCACCTGTATTATTCCAAGAAACAATCCTGTAATTCAATTCATTAGTATCAGTAGAATCAACAAACCTAATATCTCCTCCATCAGATTTAGCATAAGAATAATTGAAATTTGTAGTATTAAGAACAAATCTATATACAAAATTTTCATTTGAAGTTTGGATTCCATCAACAGTCACAGTCCTCTTCAATTTCCAACTATTATTCCAATAAGGGTCTTGATAAATAAATTGGTCTGCTAAAATTGCATTGTTTAAAGAGGTAGATGAAGGTTTGGCAAAAATATGAAATTTACCGTTTTGAGATTTATTCTGAGGAGTGAATTTAAATTTAACATTATATGTTTTATTTGGTTGTAGAGTAATATCTTGAGCAGAATAATAATCATAATTTAAACCTCTAAAATTATTACCTAGATAATTGAATTTATTATTGACATTAACCCAATCAAATTTAGAAGTTGTCTGTTCTACAATTTCTGTTGTATATTCAGTAACATTAAGAGTATAGATATTAGAATCTAATGTTAGAACATCAAACAATTGAAAATCTATCACTTCGTTAATTATTAAATTTTCAGCAATAATTTCACCATCCGAAACAATACTTGTTAAATCATCACTAAAAGAATGTAAATAATCAACATTTCTATATTCTTTAATAGAAGTTGTTGATGTAGTTTGAGTGATATTAATTTTAGAAGAAACATTTTTGAAAAGTTCAACACCTCCTTTCTCGATTTGACCTTCATAAACAAAAATAAAATCAGCAGTTAATGGATTTCCACCTTTCCATTCAAAATCAATATTTTGTTCAATATTCTGCCCATCTATATCCTCATTATAACAATTGTGAGTAGTAATAATGAAGTTATTTTTTTCAGTAATACATTGATTAGTTGTTGAATTGTAAACTGTTGGGTCATCCAATCCAAAAGGGTTAGCGTTAACAACAACCATTGAAAACAGTACCATTAAGAAGAACCATAATGCTTTTCCGATTTTATTTTTATTTACCATATTTATTTTACATAATTTTATTATTTAAAAAAGAGAGTTTTTATTTTCTCTTTTTACTTGACAATCTATTTGTTACAATAACTGTCACAATAATCAAAACAACTACAATTCCAAAGATAAGTGGCATACTACTTCCTGCCTCTTGAGATTGTTGTTCAGTTAAAACAGTAGTTGACCTATCAACTTCATCAGTTCCTTCAGTTAGATAGTTAGTAACTGAAGTTAGAGTTTGAGATTCAGATTCTTCATTTGGCGTATCTTCTTGAACATCAATAACAATTTCTTCTTCATCAGTACTATCAGAAGTTATTCCTGTAAGAACATAATCATCAAATAATTTAGGACTTGAAGTTAAACTCCCTGTAAGAACAAATTTCAAATCAATATTTTGCCCTTCAAAATCTTCGACAGGCAAGTTTTGAGATGTGATAGGGTATTCTTCGCCATTAAAGACAACAAAAACTCCAATAGTTCCACCGTTAAGTTGACTTCTATAATCTAATCTTAAAGATTCGTAAGAAGTATTTATTTTAATATCTTTAACAAGAACTGTACCTTGTTCAACTAAGAAATTACCTGTAGGCAATTTACAATTAACAGTTACAGCAACATCTTCATCGTACCCATCACTTCTCCATTTACCACCATTAAAGTAATATCTAACACCATCATCAATCTGACCGTTAGAAACAAAAGTTCCTCCGTAAGCCTGACAAAAAGTTATTCCTCCTCCTGTATAAGGATTATCATTAACATATGCACCCGAAGGCACACCTTCACTTCCACCTAAAGTCAATAATGTCTGTGAGTTACTATTCCATTGAGTATTATATTCTTTCTCTTGAAATTCTTTTTCTAAAGTATAATAATTCTGAGTTTTCTCAGCACCTTGCAATTCAACAGGATTCCCACTAGAAATTAAGTTAAAAGATTGTGTCAATATAGCACCAACACCTAAAACCATAATTAATAAGAAGATTCCTAATTTTCTTTTATTTTTTTTGTTCATTTTCTTTTTTTAAGCCTCCAATTTATTTAAACAACTTCCGAACTTGAGAACATCCCAAACAGGAATTTTCATATCAAAAGCATATTCAAGTCTATCAAATAGACCCATCGTCTTATAATTTTTTAGTAAATGTTCAACATTTTCTCTGTTAATGTTAATTGACGTATCCACATCAACACCCGAAGGTTCTTGAGTTTCTTCAATTGAGACAAGTTTATTGTCCGAAAACTTTAATACTGCATGTACTGTGTTTTCTCCTTCAGTATAACTTACTAGGATAGATTCATATTTAGATGCAATACAAGAAGTTACAGCATAATTATTCGCTGAAACCACTATCCAATCATAGTCATAACCTAAAGAGGTTGATGAGTCATGCTTAGTGAAATCAATCACACTAACAGCACTTACACCTGACACAAACACCATTGTTAAGATTAGCATTAAAGTTTTTCGAACAGTATCCATTTTATTTAAACCCCAACCAAACCAATATATTTAAATGGTTTATAACAACAATTGCTGACACAATTGACACAATCACAATTGAAATTCCAATATTTCTGTACAATTCAGATTTATTTTTACTTGATTTAATAAAATAGTACTGTGGAAAAAACGCCAACAATTCAATAACAAGTATAGACATAAATGTTTGAAGTGTGGTTGCTATTTGGTTATAGAACACATTAAATTGTAGTGCAATAACTGCAAAAACAAAATTATAGAGTACTATAACAAATGCCAATAATCCTTTTTGTTCATTAGTTTTTATTTTCATTTTCTTTTTTTACCTCCTTTAGTAGAGTTCTTTTCATCTGTCATAACGAAGATGAACAATGCTACAAGCACTCCAACTACAAACATTATTTTTGTATCAGAGACAATATAGTCAATCAATTTAGGTAAGAAAATTATAATTGCTAGAGCAGAAGTTATAATCCACATTAGATTAGATATTTTATTTGGAAAATTGCTAATTATAATACTCTTAAAAGATACCCATAACGATAATCCTAAAAAGATTACAAGTGCAACCCAAAGAAAAATATCTTGAATCATTTTTTAGTCATCCTCCTTGCAAAGTATATCATACCTAATCCAATAACTAATATCACAAGCCAAGAGTAATCTAAATCTTCATTTTCAGGAGCAGGTTGAACAGCACTACATTGACCTGTTGTTGTATCCCATAAAGGTTTATCACTAGGACAGGATTTCTGCACTTCAATACATTGATTAGTAACTTCAAGTTCTCCACTACTACAAGAGTATTTACATAATTGAGTTGAGTCGCCTTGAACAGGAGCATAATTTGTTATTGCACCACCAAATTCATCACAACTTTGTTTCTCAAGTTGAATTATCTTTGCATCATCACTACAACCTGTAGTTCTAGGAATACACTCAATATTTGAACTAAACCTTTCACCTGCCGATGTATCAACAAATTTGAACCCATCTTCTGCCTCAGAAACTAAATAATAGTATTGAGGTCTAGTAATATAAATTGGTTTACCTCTTTCAACATCTTCTAAAGTAACAAGTTGATTTGAATAAGCCTGAGATAATCCTGATACAACATTCATTGGTACATTAGGTAAAATTTCAGTCCTACTTCCTGCATCAAGTGTATGGTATTTAACTTGGTTAATTGAATTAATCTCACAAGATAAAGTAGTTGGATTAACAAAACCATCTTGACTTCTAACTCTTAAACCATAAGCAGGATATTTAGCATAAAGGTCAGCATCACCAAACACTTTATCTGAATCAATGTAAATTGAATCTCCTGCATTCACTCTAAAAACAGAACTTTCAGAACTTCCTGAAAAGAATCCTCTTTCTTTAGTACACATTGAAGAATCCAAATCGTCTTTAGTTGCATCAGTACCATCACAAATATAAGCAGTCAAAGTACCATAATTAGCAACACGATATTCACATTGTGCTCCTGAAACTAAAGGAACATAAGTTCCTGATTCACTTGAAGTACATTGATAAAATCTTGGGTTATCAGTATGACTAGTGATTTGTTTTTCAGATAAATGTTCTGAACGAGTCACACATTCAGCAGTCCAATATTGAGGAATCCAAACACTCTCTCCAAGCAATGAAAAAGATTGCCCACTAAAGAGACTAAAACCTTGTAACCCTCCAATTATTACCATAAACAATCCAACTAAACCTAATAAAGATAAAATTAATTTATTTTTTTTCATTTTCTTCTACCCCCAATATAGATTACCATAATAACTAACATGAAAAACACTACAAGTACTTGTGGAGTATTATCTTCAAAGTAATCTGAGATACCTTGATTAGATAAAAGATTCTTGAAACTAAAATCACAATTAAAAGTTCCAACTTGTTCTTCATATGCCCTACAGAAACTTTCTTTAACAGGAGTTGTATCATCAAGTTCTTCATCAGCAACTAATGAAGTTATAGTACTTTCATCATCCCTATCTGAAACAATTTGGTCTTGAGGAGTTACTTGATATTCACATCTACTTCTTGAATAATCCCAAGCACCTCCATTTTCCTCACAAAGTTCAGAGTTCTCTTGTCCATACTTACAAGACAAACTATCTGAGTTCCATTGCCCTCCATTATCTTCACAAATTCTTCTTTCATCATCAAACACTTGTTCATCCGATTGAGAAGAACTTGAGGAACTTACATCTCGAGTTTCTTGAGTTAGTTCTCCTTGTTTTGCCTCTAAACAATATCTTTCTGTACCATAATCAACTCCATTCCCACCACTTTCTTCAAAATTTAAACATTCGCCATTGTATAGATATTTTCTCTCAAATGTATCAGGAAAGATTTGAAGAGGTTCATAACAAGTATATGAATAATAAAAATCTAAACTATTAATAGGATAATTATCACTACCAAAATCTTGCCAATTTAAGTAATTTCCTTTATAGTGTACTTGCCATAATTGGTCGAATATATCAGCAATACAACTTCCTTTTTTGGAATTAGAGGAACAGAATTTGAACCTAATCACTTCCCCCGTTTTACATTGTCCTCCTGCCTCTACATCTGAAAAAGGCACATGATGATAAACTTTAGGATTATCATATGTTTCGAAATAGAAATTAGTTTGCACATTATCTACATCAACAAAATTCAATCCAAACAATCCTCGAGGATTAAGAATTTGTTTTCCTGTAAAAACAAACAATTCCGTATTTGACACATAATCTTTATCAATTAGATAAGGTAAAGATTCTTCAGTAGCCACTTGAGAGCCTTTAGTAAAGAACATAAAGACTCCAACAACTAATGCAATAATAAAGAGTCCTAATACAGTCCTCTCAATTTTTTTCCTTTTTATTTTTTGTAATGTTTTTCTTTTGACTGCCATTTTTCCTTTTTTAGCCGAGCATATCTATCACAGGCGATTGTGAGATATTTGAAGTATTGTTTAGAGTTACATTTTCAGAAACTTGTTTAGCCCCTGAAAGCACAGAATCTGCACCACCTGAATAATAGACAATTGCTGAAACAATCACAACCATAATAACAGTTGCCATTACTTTAACTAGTACTGAACTGTGTTCGCCTGTTCTCATATCAACAACATCGAGAAACAATGTCACAGGTTGATACAAAACATAATAAGCACCTAGAGTAAATAATATCCCAAAAAACAAAGTACCATAATTATTTGTATTAATTGAAAAAGTTGCCAATTCAACAATAAATGTCCAAACACTAGCAAAGATAACAGCAAGACCTTCTTTATATGCAGGAATTAATGCAGTCCACCAAGATGCACCTTTTTGTCCTGCCAAATCTAAATAATAAATTAATTGTGTTATAGATAATGCAGTTATAGTAATTATCATAAAAACTATTTTCATAATTACGTTCGATGGTCTAAAGGCATCTATTGCTGAACTGATTAATCCATTATTACTTGACATTTTATCTCCTCTTAGTTGCAACAGCAGTTTCTGTTGTAAATTTTTTCATATATATGGCAATACCTGTAATTACAGCACCTGCCAAAGTAATCCATAAAGGATTCAAATTATAATATTTGGAAACTTCCAACAATCCAAAACCAAAAAGAATCGTACCTGACGCACTTATCAAAAGCCAACCCCAAGTTTGAAACCAAGTTTGTTTTTTACCACTTCTTTTTCTATATCTATTAGCCATATGACATAAATTTCAATTTAGTGCTTTATAAACAAATTTTGGAAATAGTTAGGTTTCAATTTTGAAAACCTAAAAAATCACCTTTTCAAATCTGAAAATGTAAAAATCCAATGTTTCAATTTTGAAAATCCAAAAAAAGCACTTTTCAGTTTTGAAAAGTGAAAAAACTCAGGTTTCAGTTTTGAAAACCTAAAAAATCACCTTTTCAAATCTGAAAATGTAAAAATCCAATGTTTACTTTATAAAGCATAGAAATGAGAATTACTTACCCATATTGTAGTGGGGGCGTTATTGTGCAGGAGTAAGAGTCGGCTCTCATCATTGCGAATGAGGTAATGACCGCACCTTTTCCATAAATTGAAAAAGGAGTCTCTGCCCGTACGGTACTCAGTCCTTTACAATTAAGATTGACAATATGAGTACTCAATTAAAAACATTTTTGAATAAAAATGGCGAAAAAAAACAAATCAAACGGAATGTCAGGAGGAATGTTACTTTCAGTAGTAGTAGTTTCCGCCTTAGTAGTTCTAGCAATTCTAGGACTTACAGGACAATTCCAATCAGTAGGTACTACTGAAGAACAAAAAGCAGTTGTTGAACAACAGTTAGCAAGTATTTCTTGTCCTGACGATAAAACAACAACAGTGACATTGAATGTTCAAAATCCTCTTAACACAACAGGAGCAGAATCATTTGATGCCGAAGTTACTTTCTTAGGTGACAACGGAGAGAAAACAACAGGTACAGATTCTACAGACGGTTCTTACAACTTAAATTGTGGTACAGTTTACGAATTAATTGTTGAATCAGCAGACGGTGCTTCAGGAGATAATGCGTTCATTAAATCAGTTCTTGAAGGAAACGGAGCAGAAGTAACAGAAGAAGGTACAATTGTTTTCGCACCAAGTCAAGCAACTTATAGACTTACAGCAAGTGTTTCACAACACGCAACTATTGAGACTAAAGTTTATGACAGAGAAGATGCAAGATTTGCATACGACTCAGGTGACGCATCAAACTCAGAATATGAAGGAGACGCTACAACTTTCAGAGATGGAGACAATGCAACAGCGTTCGCTCTAACTAATGATGGTGACTACCTTGACTTAGAACTGAGTTTAAGAAGTGTTCAAACAGATACAGAATTTGGTGACGGAGGTTTCTTCATCGCAGTTGAAGCACCTGTAACTGAATACGATGAACCAACAGTTTCATTCAACGGAGTTACTCTAGAAGAAATTAAAGGTTCAGGTCTAAATGAATACGAATCAAAACAACTATCCAATTATGAATACGTTTACTTTGTTGACGAGAGCATCGTTAGAAAAGCCAAGACTCTTGGATTCTACATCGAAGCAAACTCAGATGCTAGTACTGACGTAGAAATTGATTTAGTTGCAATCGGTAAAGTTGACAGTATTGATGGAGTTAACATTATTACATCAAGTGCTCAAGACAACTCAGCAAGTACAACTGTTTACTCAGTAATGGACTTCACTGTAGATGTAAGTTAGAGTTTATCTCTAACTCTTTTACCTTTTCAAAATTTAATTTAATAATAGGGTGAATGAAAATTCAATTTAAGGTTTGATTCCTTAACACTCTGCTCCTCAAAGAAAAAATGGTCTCAAAAAAAGAAAACAGATTAAATATAGGTCTAGCATCTTTCTTCTTCTTAATGAGTATTGTCTTATTTTTAGACGCTTATAGAAGTACGGAAGTTATGATTCAATTCATTAAAGGAATCTCAGGAACAATCGGCTTAGCATTAGGTTGGTTATTCAGTATGAAGGTGAAATTATAAAATGGCAAGAACCACAGTATCAAAACATAAAAGAACAGTTAATGGAAAAACTGTTGATGTAGTGCAACATTCAAGAAAAGTTGAAAAGGTTGAACCTAAAAGTAAAAGTCCAATTAAAGAAGTAAGCAAATTCCCAAAAGAATTCAAAAGATATGTTTCATTTGTAGATAAAGAAGGAAAGAATGTTAAAGTTGAAATTGAGTATAAATTATTAAGAGGAAATAGTGCACCTTATTTCGCCATAACTAGGGAAAGGGCAGGAAGTTCAGGAGCAGGAGGTTGGATTCCTAAAAACGAAGAACAACAAATCCTCTTAGACTTCCAAGATAAATATCATTTGAAATCTGATATACCAAAAGATTTAGAATTAAGAATTGATTCATTAATCAGATTAATTGAAGATGCCGAAGAAAACACTCAAGATGATTTAGGGCTTAGTGGTTGGATGCTAGAAGCCATGAAGGAATTAGCAGAAGACCAAGACGAAGTTTTCACCGAAGCAAACGAAATAAGTTCTACAGAATTTGAAGTTGAAGGAGCAAACAGATACAGAGTATTTGCATCTTATGATGATGCAAAGACAACAGCAATTGATGAACTTGAAGAGCAAGTTGAAGACGACCCTGAAAATTTTCTAAATGATTTTTTCTTAGGATATATTGATACAAATAGGGCAGAAAATTTTTTCACAGATATTTACAATGAACAAAATTATGGATATGCAGAAGATATTCAATCAGAAGGAAGTTCTCAAGGATACGAGAATAGATTGGTTGACGAATTATTAGAAAGAAATATTATCACAGAAGACCAAGCAGAAGAAGAAGACTTTGATGGGTCAGATTTCATTGATGAATTTGTAGAAGAAATGACAAACGATAGTATTAATGAAGGAAGAGGAGGATACGATTATTACGAATCAAACTTCGGAGAAGAAGAAGCGAAAACCTTAGCGAAAGATAATGGATTAATTGACATTAGGTCAGCATCAGAAAATGCAGTAAACATAGATGGAGTAGGACATTTCCTTGCAGGATATGATGGAGCAGACATAGAATTACCAAGTGGAGCATACGCATTCAAAAACTAGGAAAATGAAACGAACAATAAGAATCAAACCATATCAAAGGAGCAAAGGAACTATCAAAGTTAAAGGACATATGAGAACTATCGAAACAAAAAATGTTTCTCCAACATCCAAAGCACCAATAAATAGAAAAAAATATTATGTCCAAGAAAATATTGGTAAAGTAAAATATGCTTTAAGTTTTCACGATGGCAAAAAGAAAAATCGTGATGGAAGTCCATTCTATGACCTTAGAACATTTAAGAATAAAAAAGATTTAGAAAATGAGATTAACAAACTAAAATCTCAAGGTTATATGGAGAGGTAAGAGGAAATAAAAAATGAAACAAGCAACAAAAAAAAGAATTAACAGAATAGCATATGGATTTGGAATAACAATAGTGGTTGTAAGTCACATATACTTACTTATGACAGGAAGTTTACCTGAAGATATGGTTAAAGACCATGCAATAATTAATCTAGTAGCAGGAGGAGCACTAGCATACAGTTGGTTCACTAAAAAATAAAAATGGCACAAACTAAATTCAATATAAAAAGGTACATTGGAACATACTTCATATTTAATGTATTGAATTTAATTGCTCTAACTATTGGAGGGATTTTAATAACATTATTATTCTTTTGGGCTAATTTACCTGACATTGTATTAATGATATTATCTGCTTTAATCTCTCTTAGTTTAATGTATTGGCTAGTTGAAAGAATGAAATTGAATTTTCTATATTTCTTTGTATTCAACATAGTGTTTTCAATAGCATTGATATTATTAATAGCATTCTTATTCGCATTGGTGATTTAAAATGGCAAGAAAAATAATCCAACAACAAAATGTAAATTCATTCGCAATCATTCTATTAATGATTATGATTTTAGGAGTGGGTTTTGGTTGGATGGTAGGTCTTCAAGCAGGACAATTATATGGTATTCTTTTCACAACTACATTTGCAACATTTTTCATTGTATTTTCATTAGTAGATGAAACGAATAAACAGACATTAAGAAATTTCTATAAAACTCCTTTATATTCTTCAACACCTGCAAGTATAGGTATGTTCCTTTTAGGTTGGATTGCAATTGCCATTATCAACTTTTTAGGTAGTCTAGGTAATTTCTTCGGATTACAAAACTTTTCAACAACACAAGTATTTGGTGACTTGTATTTTTCAGGAGGGGGCAGACTATCAGAAGGAATCTCTCAAACATTTCAGGCAGGGATTTTGGAATCATCAAAATTAACTGAGTTTTATTACAGTTGCATTGTAGCACCAATTCAAGAGGAATGGACATTCGCAATTGTTCTTCCTCTTTTAGGTTACATGTTCGCAATAGGGATAAGACAATTATTTGGAAAAACTTTACCGTTTGGAATTAAAGATAAAACATTTCTTTGGTTCATAACAATTGTTTTATCGATAGGTGCTTTTATGTACATACATAAATTAAATGCATCTTATGTAGGGATAATGTTCATTATTGCAGGACTATTCAGGTTAGCAATTAATGTGTTAATTTACTTTTACGGTCTAGCATTAAGTTTCGGTATTGGAGCACACATGGCAAACAACACAACAGCATGGGTTAACGCAAACGGATTTGGAACTTTAATTTCAACTCTAGTAACAAGCGTGTTCGGTTGGTTGTTTTTAGGTTTGTTCTTGTGGCTTATAATTTACTCTATAAGAAACTTTGGCGATGTTGTTAAAGGGATTAGCGAGGAATTAAGTAACAGGTAACGCCCAATGAAAAAAGTACTAATACTAACAATATTAACTCTCTTCTTACCAAGTTTAGTTTTTAGTGCGTTCAATGGAGACGATGATGGATTCCACAGTAATGCAGTTGTAACTGAAGGTTCAACAGTTTGCGATTTCGATTTCGAAGATTACAATAACGCAGGAGACGATGCAAATTACGGTTCATTCGATGACCCTGACGATACGGGCACAGTTAGAACTCCTTTACAATTTTGGGTATCAAGGACATCAACAATTACTGTAACCTCAACATGTGAATATACAATTTATGAAACGGAGACTTGTTCAGGAGCAACAATTCACACAGGTTCAAATACAGGAGGAACAGGAACTTACACAGTTAATATCGCACCAAGCAATTTTGCAGGACATCAAGGTGAATTATGTTTATGCGTTAAAGCAATCAATGACCCAGCACTTGGAGACCCAACGGAGAACGAAGAATGCGGTCAAATCGGAATTGCACCTTACATAACTTCATTAAATGTAACTGAAAGTACAGTAAATTTATTCCAAAATCAAACTTTAAATTATTCAATTGATGACACGAACGATATTGAAAGACTAGATTGGAAGATACTTAGAGTATCAGATAACTCAACAATTAAATCAACATTAAGAGACACAAATCTTTCAGGATTAGTTCAAGAACAACAAATTAATTTTTCAACTAATCCGATTTTAGATACAACCCATAAATATTCTGCATTAGGTTGGAGAGATGATAGTGAGAACCATACAAGATTTTCAACAAACTCAGTTAATTTATCAAACGAGTACAATATTACAGGCACACTATTTTGTGAAGATTTCACAGACAATTTAGGATTAGGAATTTACAATAAAGGTGAACAGTTGAATTTATCGGGAACAATTGACGATTGGAATCAAACAGACTATACAGTAACAACGGGCGTTGGTTACCAAATACAGTACAGAGTAGCAAGTCAAGAAACGAACGAGTTCACATCAACTACAACAGACGTAAATTCAACAGGAGGTTGGAACAGAGTTACAACCATTTCAGATTCAGCAGAAGCCACAAACACTTTCACAGGAACTTCTTATGATATAACATTTCAAATTGACGCAGACGTAGATTCAACAGAGAACATGACTTGTACTTATTCAGGAGTAACTGACATCTCTTCCTTAATTCAATTATCTACAACTCCAAGCGTACCCACTGCCGATAACAAATATTCAACTAATTATTCAATCTATAATTACGGTGAGACAGCAAATATTTGGGGATACTTATTCAACGTAAGAAATGAGACATATTCTAATCAAGCGAATATGACACTTTTAGTTTTAAATTCCACAAACGCAACTGAAGAGACAGTAAACATTTCAACTAACGGTTCAGGTTATTTCGAGACCTCTTATAACATAGTTTCTCCTGACACGTCAACGAACGATAAAACAGGTAGTCCAAAACATATCCAAATAACACCTAATAACGGGAACTCAGAAATCAATTCATCAAGTAATCATAGCGTATCATCTTTAATAGAATTGGATTCAAACACTTGTTCAGCATCCAACAACAATTTATTCAATACAACATACAATATTTACAATTATGGAGAGACAGTAAACTTTTGGGGATATTTATGTAATGTAAGGGGCGAACCGTACAGTTCAGAATCTAGTTTGAACGTATTAGTTTTAAATTCCACAAACGCAACAGAAGAGAACATAACTTTTTCAACTGACTCAAACGGTTTCTTCAATGAAACTTACAACACAACATCACCTGATACAGCAACAAATGATTTCATAGGAAGTCCAAAACATTTAAGGATAACTCCTAACGATGACAATTCACAATTCGATTCAGCAAACGGGCATTCACTATCAACTTTAATCCAATTATCTACGAACACCTGTTCAGCATCCAACAATAATTTATATTCAACTAATTATTCAATTTACAATTACGGTGAGACAGTAAACATTGAAGGATATTTATGTAATGTAAGAAATGAAAGTTACGCAAGTCAATCAGGTATGACATTAAAAGTATTAAGTAACACAAACACAACAGAAGAGACAAAAACGATTTCAACTAACGGTTCAGGTTATTTTGAAACAACATATACTCCCGCATCGCCCGATTTAGCAACAACAGATTATGTTGGTAGTCCAAAACATATCCAAGTAACTCCTAATGATAATAATGGAATTTTAAATTCATCAAGTAATCACAGCATATCAACTTTAATTAGTATCTCAGATAAAGCATGTAATGTAGAAATCAATAATAAATTCAATACAACATACAATATTTACAATTACGGAGAGACAGTAAACTTTTGGGGATATTTATGTAATGTAAGAAATGAAAGTTACGCAAGTCAATCCTCTTTAACATTCAAAGTTCATGCAGACAATGAGAGTGTAGAAGAAACAATCTCAACAGCAAGTACTGACTCAAACGGTTTCTTCAATGAATCTTATGTACCTGATTCAACAGATAAAGCAACAAATGATTTCATAGGAAGTCCAAAACATTTAGAGATTACATCCAATGACGATAACAGTATATTCGAAAGTGATTCTTCATTTAATTTAAGTTCATTACTTAACGCAACAATATGGATTTCCAAATCATCAAGCACCCAAACAATTCCAACAGATGAGATTGCAACACAATTCATTATTGCAGGAGATTCAGTTTATGCGTGGGTAAAAACTTTAGGAGTTAGAGGAGACAACATTTCATCAGTTACAGTCGATACAAAAACAGTTAGAGGTGCAACAACAGAAGAAACTAATAATGGCTTAATAACTAAAGCGAACGCATGGACAAATAGAACTTCGTTCAATCCTGTTGTTCCTGCGGGTCAAAGAGATTTAGTTGCAAACGGAACTGACAGTTCAAGTAATTTCTTTTCAGTAAATGAGACAATAGAATATATCCCTGCTTATACAGCAAATAGAATAAGTGTACCATTCATAAGAAAGATTTCAGGTGACGGGATAGGCAACAACTTTGTTTCAGGTTCAGTTCTAAGAATCTACGTTGACTATTTTGTTGATGCACAATTACAAGACACTTTAAACAACCAATCAACAGTTACGATTCGTAACTCAACTAATGACATCATGTTAAATGCAACCAACATGACAAGACATTCTTTAGGTAAATATTATTACGATTGGGATACAACGGGCAAGAACCCTGACTCATACCATTTCTTACTTTTCGGTAAGAACTTAGATACAGTAGATTCTTATTCAAGTGCTTTTGTAATTATAACAAACGAAACTGCAATCACATCTTTACCTGTAACCAATAATAATGTTTCAACATCTTCTCCATATGTAAGAAAGATTTCAGGCGATGGTATTGGTAACAATTTCAAGAACGGCTCAATATTAAGAATTTATTCAGATTTCGCAGTGAATGGAACATTAACAAACACTTCTGAAACTCCTACTATAACATTAAAGAACTCAACAGATAATATAGTTTTAAATTCTCTTAACATGACATATTTATCAACAGGTAAATATTATTACGATTGGAACACAACAGGAATAAATCAAGACACTTATCACGCCATAACTCAAGGTAATGTAGGTAACAAGAACACTTACGGAAATGTTTGGTTTGTTGTAACTAATGAAACTCCAACAACTGAATCAATAAACAACAATATAACAACAATAAATCCTTACATTAAGAAACTTTCAGGCGATGGCATAGGTAATAACTTCAAGAACGGTTCAGTTCTAAGAATTTACGGAGATTATTTAGTTAATGAGACTTTGACTGAACCTTTGAGTAATCTCTCTAAATTGACGATTAGAGATTCAACAAACAATATAATCTTAAATGAAGTTAACATGACAAGAGATAATCAAGGAATTTATTATTATGATTGGAATACTCAGAACGAGACTCAAGATACATATTACTTATTAATTGATGGAACAGTTGGGGGTAAAAGAACATTTGGAAGTTCTTGGTTTATTATAACAAACGAGACAGCAGTAACATCAATCCCTCAAGAAGATGAAAGAACAATCACACCTTACGTTAAAAAACAATCAGGACAAGGTATTGGAAATAATTTCGTTAACGGTTCAAGTTTAAGATTATATTCAGATTTCCTATTAAACGGTCAATTAACAAACACATCTGATACACCAACAGTTACAATTCGTAACTCAACTAACGATATAATCCTGAATGCAACTAATATGACTTTCCATTCAACAGGTAAATATTATTACGATTGGGATACAACAAATGTGAGCCCTGATTCCTATTTAGTTATTTATGAAGGAGATTTAAATTCCAATACAACTTATTCGAGTGCATGGTTCATTATAACAAACGAGACAGCAGTAACATCAATCCCTACAACAAACACTACAACAGTTTCACCTTACATTAAGAAAATATCAGGTGCAGGTATTGACAATAATTTCAAGAACGGTTCAGTTCTAAGACTTTACACAGACTATTTTGTTAACGGAGCATTAACTGACCCGACAAACAATCAATCAACAGTTACAATTCGTAACTCAACAAACAGCATCATAGTTAACAGTGCTAATATGACAAGACATTCAACAGGTAAATATTATTACGATTGGAACACGTCAGGGATTGACCCTGACTCATATTTAGCAATTTATCAAAGTACACTTAGCGGTAACTTAACTTACGGAAGCACTTGGTTCGTACTAACAAATGAGTCATTAGATAGTTTTTCTGAGAGAATCGCATTAGCAACAGAGATTGGTGCAGGTGCAAAAGTAAAAAACAATTTAAACAATTCAGAATATTTCAATAACGAGAACGTAATCACTAAAAGAATAAGTGAAACAGCGTTAATGAAATTCAATATCACTTTCTTAAAAGTTCCTGATAATGGCGATGATTATAAAGTTAGATATGAGTTTTACGCTAGAAACGGTTCAGGAGAGATTGTTGAATCGATTGAAACAACAGTTCAAGGAACGACAGGTAACAAGGACATATATTTTGGGAGCAACAATTTATCTCCTAACGGATTACAGGAAACTTATTTAGTTAAAACAATAGTTAGTATGCAAAACGAGAATGGATTATATTTAGAATTTAATGAAACAATTATTGGTTCAATCACAGTTGATAGTTCAAATAGTGTAACGGAAGGAGACACAGTAGGTAGGGCAGGACTCTACGATGTAATAGTTGAAGTTGATAGACATAAATACGAACCTTCAGACATAGTTAAGGCAGAAATAGTCATCTTCAATACAGGAGACATACCTGATGAGGACACAGTCTTAATTTATTGGTTAGAAAAGAATGGTGAAAGATATGGAGAAGTGAAAGAACAGTTCTTAGAAATTCCTGTAGGTAAAACTTTCCTTAATAAAGCAATCGCCTTACCTTCCGATTCAGAACTTGGTGAATGGCGTTTCGTTGCAGAATATTATACAGTTGTTCAACCTAAAATCAAGGTTTACGATTCATTTGAAGTTGTAGAAGATGTCGCTTTACTTGACGATTTCCAAGAAGAATTAAAGAATTTAGTTTTAATACCTGCAACATTTATTACTGATTCAATTCCCGAATTTGTTAAATCACAAAGATTAGTTAGTAGAGATTTTGTTTATGTATGCATTGGAATCTTATTTAGTATCTGCTTATTCATATTCTTCGTGAAAAGGAGGAAGAGAAAGTAAAATGAACAACAAAGCAGAAATAAGCCCTGTAGTAGCAACAGCATTACTTCTTGTAGTTGCAGTAACTCTAGTAGTTGGATTTCAAGCATGGTACAACACATTAAAATATGGAGAAGGACAACCAAGAATAGGAGACTTAATATTGAATACAACAATAGAGGGTGACATCTACAAATGTTTTTATCATGATAAAGGGAGTATGAGATGTGAAATAAAGGAATGTTTCAAAATAGAGAAT
Source organism: Candidatus Woesearchaeota archaeon (assembly GCA_041631255.1). Taxonomy (GTDB): domain Archaea; phylum Nanobdellota; class Nanobdellia; order Woesearchaeales; family UBA583; genus UBA583. The sequence goes on from JBFKKL010000001.1 coordinate 26,550, forward strand.
ACAACATTTTGTGAGCAAAGTTATGAGAACAAATATTTCACTTTCCCAAAATGACTAAATTTATTTTATATGAAATAGATGAAGAAATGCTAGAAGATTCAGCAGGTAAGTACGGCAAAATCAAACAAGGAACATTTCACAATAGACAAGATGCCGAATCAAGAAGAAGACTTCTTTTAAGAACTTACAAGAATGTAAATTTAGTAATTGAGGAGAAATAAATAAACCCTAAAAACATACTTTTATAAATAAACAAACCCTAATTCTTTCTAAATGAAACAAGGTTACAAAGAATGGACTAAAGAAGAAGAAGAAATTATCAAAAAGAATTTCAATAAGATAAAACGTTCACAAGGTTCAAAGTATGAAGTTTTAAAGAAACTATTTGAAGAGAAAGGATTTGAAAGAACAAGTAAAGCAATTTACAGGAAATGTCAAAAGATGGGTTTAAAGAGTTTTGACAGGAGATGCTAAAATGAATGATTACAAATATTGTAAAAACTGTGACAAGGAAGTGGAATATGATAGACAAGAGGCAGTACAATTAGGTTCACCTGAAACTTCTTGGGTTAATGTTTGCATAGAATGTGACGAGATAATTGAAGAGGAACAAGAATAATGACAGATAAATGTATTATTTGTGGAAGTGAAGATATTGAACAAGTGCCTGTCTATAATAAATATTTGAATAGATATATTATGAAAACCACTTGCAATAATCCTTTTTGTTCCTTAGATAAAAGTTAAAATGACAAAAATAATGCCACTAGGAAATGAAGAGATAAGAGAAAGTAAAGGCTATTTATTTGAATTTGAAGATTTCCTTTATTTCTGTGAACCTGAGATAGGGAACTACAATAAAAAACTTAGACGTTATTTACTTTACAAGAAACAACTAGGTAAGAATAGATACGGTAAGAAACAGATAACTCAATTAGAATTTGTTGAAATAGTTCAAGCATATGCAAAGTCGGTGAGAGAGAATGGGCAAGAGTCACAAAGGAGTTAATAAAAATATTCCAAAAGAAATTACTTGTAAGAAGTGTAGAAAGATAGAAGTGAGAACTAGTAACGCTCAAAAGCAATGTAGAGAATGCAAACTAGATTTACTCTATAAGAGAAGAGTGGCAAAAAATTTAAGATTAGAATGTAATGTTTGTCACAAAATTTTCAAAGCAAGACAGAAAAATCAAAAGATATGTTCAAGACCCAAATGTTATTATGAATATTATCGGAAAAATAAAAAAGACAAAAAACTCTCTGAGAGCGAATTATTGAAACAAATTAAAGCACTTGGCTATAATGTGTCAAAAAAACCATAGTGAACTCAGGAAAACGAAAACACTTGTTAAAAAGCCTATATCAAAGCATAGTTCTTGCGAACTTTCACAAAAATTACTAAAATACACACTTTTATAAATAAAACAAACCCTATAAACATACAGATTAAAAATGATAGAAATATATGAAATAAGTTGTGATATGAGTTCAATGAAGATATTCTTTGGTACAGGAAGTTGTTTTTTTAGCAATAATCTTGGGGATGGAACATACAAAGTAGAGATAGTGTTACGTAAATTAGTATGGTCTGAACCGAGCGATTGTGAATTTATTGGACATTTCACAGTATTGGAAAAGGCATATTTAATGAAATATGATTGTAGTATAGATGATGAAGATAAACTTTATACTTTTGAAAAAGGAAGATATTTTGTTTACTTTTCACAACAAGAACAAAGATATTATATAGTTTTAGAAGATGATTCAACCAATGCGTAGAGAAATGGAAGGAAGAAAGGTATTAGGTTTCATAATTGTCTTTTTGTTCTGTATATTTTCATCATACAATATTGCAGAATGGAATTACGAGAGAAAAATCAATAGCATCGAGACAAATTTCGATGAACAAATCGAGGATATAAGAACACTTATTGAGTACGATGCACCAAAAGAGCAGGTCTTAGAACAACTAGATTCTTTAGAACAGCAGATTAAATTTCAGCAATCGTTCTTTTTAGAGGAGGCAGAATACAATGTCGTTTATGAATAATTTAATGATAAATTACATATTCGGGTTTTCAGTATTCGCATCATTATTATGGTTCTATTATTATTTCGGACTATATTTCTTATCAACACCCACACCAACTAAGAAGTATAAAGGCAGAAAAGCGTTAATAGTTCCTGTTTATAACGAGAACTCCAAAGAACTAACTGACACAATCAATTCAGTTAAAAGAGTTAGACATGAGTTTGATGCAATACTTTTCGTCAATGACGGTTCAACAAACGATGTGGCAGAGGTTCTAAAGAAGAATCTTGAAGAGAAAGAATATTATAATATGTTCAGGAACAGAGGTAAAAGGGAAGCACAAGCGAAAGGAATACAATTATTAACAGACTGTTATGGTAAAGATTATTTCGATTCATTCGTTATGATGGACTCAGACACAGTTTTAACAAGAACTTCTGTAAGAAATTTATGTAGAAAAATGGTATTTGAAGATGTTGGGGGCGTTACAGCACAGATTCTAGTTAAGAACAAAACAACTAATTTCTTAACAAGATGTATGAGTGCAATGTATTGGAGTTCAAGTAACATTTGGCGTCAAGCACCTGCCAATTACGGTTACCAACAAGTAATGAACGGACAATTAACAGTTTACAGGGCAAAACCCATTATAGAACTTTTACCTAAATATATAACACAAACATTTAGGGGCGTTAAATGTACTTATTCAGATGATAGATGGCTCACACATCATTTACAAACAGATTTCGGATTAAGAATGGAATACGAGCGAGAGGCAATTGCATACACTTATGTTCCTGAAACATTCAAAGGTGCATGGAAAATGCTCATGCGTTGGAAGAAGGGAAGTTTAAGGGAGACTCTTTTAGTTACTAAACATTTTTTCAGGAAACCTCTTTTAGTTTTAGATTGTTGGTGGAATCATTTAGTTTCAATAGGTCAATTAATAATTAGAATAATTGTTGTAGTGATAGCGTTCTCGTTCCCGTTAGTATTATTATATTATTTTATGATAATTGCAATGATAAGTGTCGTTTATGGTTTCGACATGTTAATTAGAAATCCAAAAGAGATTCCATATAGAGTTGGTTGGAGTTTCCTGAACGAGTTCTATTTTGGGTTCATCATAGTTGGAGCGATATTTGGATTGCAGAGACAATCTTGGGAAACAAGATGAAATTAATTAGATTCAAATCATTACCTGAATATTGGAATAAAGAACGAATAGGTCTAAAAAAGAATACATTAAGAAAAGTAGACATGGGGGAAAACAAATTCAAAATGCTCGAAGAATGGGAAAAAATAATGAAAGACGGTCATTTTATATTTTTCATTGAAATAACAAACACTGAAACAAAAGAATCTTTCAGGAAAAGAATTACCGATATAACTTTCTATAAAGGTTGGGTTATAATAAGTTGGATATAAACACACACTTTTATAAATAAAACAAACCCTAAAATACTATTGAGTTATCAAGGCTCAATTTCAATTAAAAAATGTCAGAAGAGAATTTAGAATTTAGAGCATTATTAAAGAAGAAAATCGGCAACGAATTATCATTTGAAGAATTTAAGACAAGGCAAGAACTCAAAGTTTTAATGTCGAGTAAGAAGAACTTCAATATGCAAGTTGGAAGTATGTACAGAATTGTTGTAGGTCAAGATGACAAGAACAATATGTGGCTTAACGAGAGAATACTTTTAGAATTAGTCACTAAAGAGGATTTAGGGATTCCTGAAACAAAAAAGGAATTAGAGATAGAAAAACCTAAATCAGTATCAGAATTCTCACAATTCCATACAGACAAGAGAACTGCTTTACTCTCAGCAATAGATTTCCATAAAGGAAAAAGTAAAACATATACAGAAGAACAAGTGAAAGGAACTTATTTGAAGTTTTTACATATGCTATTGACAACAGGAGTAAAGAAAGATGGCGAAGAATAAAATCATCAAAGGGTTCTTGGGCAGGAAAATCATGGTAAGCCACATCAAGACTAGAGTAATTCTAGGCGAGATTCAAGGCGTGGAAGATGGTTGTTATCTATTAAAAACCTTATCGGGAATCCAAAAGATATTCAGGTTAGCAGTTGTAGGGGTACAGAATTTCCCTGACAGTGAAGTTTCAAGATTAGTTGTTAGAATGCCAAGTTTATCGACAGGAATAATTGAAGATTGCGATGAATTAAGCATTTTACTTAAGATTGGAGATAACCGAAACGAAGGCAAACATTACAATACTGTAATCACATTGAACTCAATTGAAGGTTACAAAGTTTTAGATTACGATGAAGATTTAGAAGGAGACAGTGAAATATGATATTAAATAATATAATTAGAATAAAGAACAAATACAATTCCAAATATTACGAAGGAATGGAAAAAGCAGAATTAAAGCATACAATTAAACTTCTGTTAACAGAATTAGATAGTGTGTGTAAAGGCACAAACGATACAAGCGTTTGTGATAGTTGCGGTCAAAAGAAACCAAAGATAATGAAATATGGGTTAAGTAAGAATTTAATTAAAGTACTTTGGACAATTAGAGATTTATCATTTGAGAAAGGTCACATGAAAACTGAAGAACTCTATGATATAAACAATAAAGGTTCTAATACAGCATTTCTAACACAACTAAAATATTTCGGATTAGTACAACCACATTACGATATGCACGAGACAAAGAAAGAATCTCAACGTAGTGGTAAATGGAAAATAACTTTGAAAGGAGAATATTTCTTGAAAGGCAAAGGATTTTGCGAGAAATGGGTAGAAGTTGTGAATCAATCAGTTTTAGAAAAAGGTTCAGAAATAAATATCTTTGACAAATACTTGAAATGGAAAACGGAAGACGAGATTTGGAAATTCTTGAAAGGTGAAGAAGCATGAAACATATAGCAATAAATATTTTATCAGGAATTTTAATAATGATTGCAACTATACTTAATCCTTACAAGACAGGATTATCTTTAATTTTCTTGTTAATTGCTTTTGGGTTTCTATCTTACACAGGTTCAAAAGCCGATGAGTACAAAGAGAGGTTAAAGAAATATGAATAGATACAGTATCTTTGATGAACAGAACAATTTCATAGAAACTAAAGAGATGTCTGAAGAAGATGCAATTGCAATGGCAATTCAAGGTTACAAGTGTGTTAAGGAAGAATGAAACCAACAGAAAGAGAATTTGAGAGATTAGAAGATTTACTTGATAGAAGTAGGATAGTAAAAACTCAATCTTCAATTGATGAACTTAACAATTACAAATCTTATTTAATGTTAAAGTATGAGATGAGCACCGAACAAGATTTACTTCTGAATTGGTGGGAAAGACAATTAGAGATATTACAATACGAAAATAAAAGATGAAAAAAGATAAAGTTATTGCTCAGATATATTCAACAAGTGACATTTATAATCTTAAAGTGAAGATTCTTTCAGACAAAGTAAACAATTTCGATTTTCTAAGAATCAAACATAAGAAGTATGGATATGTTTTAGCACAGATAATGAACATACAAAGAAACACTCAAAACGAGATGATTGGGTTTTGTAAAATAATCGGTTACAGAAAAGATTCTAAACTTCTTTCAATTAGACAACCTTTTGAAACTAACGCAGAAATTGAACTAGCAAATGACGAGTTCATCGAACACACATTAGGTTTTAACAGAGTGGAAGGTGCAATGATAGGACATTTATCGTTCAAAGATAAACTAAAAATCAACTTACCTCTAAAAGATTTGTTAACAAAACATATTTCTATTCTTGCTAAATCGGGGTCAGGTAAATCTTATACAGTGGGCGTTCTTTTAGAAGAGATAATCAAACATAACATACCAATAGTTGTTTTAGACTTACACAATGAATATCATTCATTACGATTCAAGAACCAAGATAAACAACAATTAGAATCATTAAAGAAATTCAATTTATCTGCAAAAGGTTTCAATAATGAAGTTAAGATTTGGAGTCCAAGACCTGAACAAGATTACGAGAATCAATTACTTTTAAGTATAGAGAACTTGAACAGCGACAGATTATTCGATTCATTGATTAATCCATTAAGTCATTCATCTAAATCTCTAATACATAATGTTTTGTCGGGCATGAACAATCAAATTAACATAGATGAATTGATATTCCATCTCTCAAATGAAGAGACAAACACTAAATGGACAATCATCTCAGCGTTAGAGGAATTAAAGAAAACTAGAATCTTTTCCAATAAAGGAACTCCATTAAATGAGATTGTAAAACATAGACAGGCATCGATAATTAATTTGAAAGGAATACCTCACTCAATTACAGAAACATTCGTTATGAACCTTCTAACAGATTTATTTCAAGCAAGAAAGAAAGAAGAGATACCTCCATTTTTACTTGTTGTAGAAGAAAGTCACAATTTTTGCTCTGAACTAAATTTAGGTAAAAAGAAAACAAATGACATTATCACAACTATTGCAAGTGAAGGGAGAAAGTTCGGTTTAGGTTTATGTGTTATCTCTCAAAGAGCAAGTAAGGTCAATAAGAACGTCTTGAGTCAATGCAATACACAAATTATTATGAATATAGTAAATGAACGTGACATTAAGGCAGTAATAAATTCCTCTGAAGGATTAGACACAGACACAGGAAATGAAATACAAAGATTGGAAGTAGGTTCATGTATTCTAGCAGGATTAATGTCAACACCATTAAAGATTAAAGTTAGACCTAGACAATCTAGGCATGGAGGAGACGTACAATGATGATGAGTAAAGAGAATCAAATATTTGAAGACGAAAAAGGAATCTATTATAGAGTTCCAATGAGCACAATTAACAGTTACCAATATTTTGTCAGGAAGAAAACAAACGGATTCATGACTCTTAAAGCAAAGAAAGTAAGTGTTCATGACTTTAATGAATTATTAATAAACAAACTAAAAGAAAAATGAAATACATGAGTAAAAGACCAAAACGAATCAGATTAGGGAATAAGTTATTCGAATTTAAGAAAGAAGTAACAATCGAGGAGAAAGAGAAAATTCAGAAGAATAACTTATTAACAAGCCATTACTATTTCGTTAGAAAGAAGAATTATCATAGTGGCGGAGAGTTTGAAATGTACTTACTCAGAAAAGATATGTCACTACATCACAGGAAGTTTTGAACAAACCCTAAAACGATAGGTTTATAAATGAACAAACCCTAAGACAAGTAAGGTTAAACAAACCCCATAAATGAACAATGACAAAGATAAAAAAATTAAATGGTTGGATTGGCTTTGAGGACAATTCTTTAGTAATAAAAAGAACAGGCACGTCATTATTAATCGACACTTTAGGAATTGGAACTAACAGAGAAAGAATAATTGTTGAAGAATATAAACTAAGAAAACTTTTGGAGGAGTTAGATAACAAATGAAAACTCTACATAAATTAATATTAGGAACGAATAAAGAACTTAGAGCAGTTAGAAGATTAATTGAAAAACTTTTAAGAAGATTCTTTGGAATAATCAAACCTGCAAAGATTTGGTATCATGAGGTGAAAGAATAAATGACAACTAGAACTGTTAGATGTGAATGTGGTACAAGATGGAGATTCCACAATGTAGAAAATCAAAATAGGTTGATTGCTAAATGTGGTGATTGTGGAAAAACTATTTCAAGATTAGTTACAAAAGAGTTCGGAAGAATTCATATCAAAAAAGAAAAATGAACAAGATAGAACAAGTAGATAAAATAATTGAACAAACTAAGAAGAAATTAAATCTTTTAGAAGAGTTAAAAAAAGCAATACAAATTGAAGATTTAAAGAAAAAGCATGGTGGTGGCAATTTATTTTCATGTACAAAAGATAATGTAAAACTATTGTTTTTCAAAAAAGATGAAAACAGAGGCTTAACAATAGCAATTAGTAATGTGATATTTGATGCATATAAAAAAGGTTTAAGAGAATATGATTGGAACAGCATTAAAGAGTTCATTAGGAAGAACAATATTAGTTATGAGGGCTCAATGTTAAAAACTCAATATGAACAGGAAATCATGGACAATATAAATATTGTAGAGATGGTGGAGGCTTAAAATGAATCTTTCAGTAACACAGCAATTGGACAGACCGACTTTAGAGAAAGCAATTGCAGATTGGGCAACACATAGACTAGATGAATCAAAAGAGATGTTCGGTCTTGAAAGGTTCGAGGCTACACATTTAAGACTCCTATATCACACATTACATAACGGAGGACATTACGATGGAGTTCCTACGAGTGCATATGTTGCAACAATGATTGAATGTTACAAGTTCAATGAAAAAGAAGCAGAGATATTAGTAAATTTCTTGAAGAGGTACGAAAAATGATGCAGGACATTGATTTATGGGTAGATACAAGATTACAAGCACCAACAAATAGATTAAGAAGAGTTGAGAGAGGTGAAAAAATTAACTTAAGATTCCTAGAGATGGCTCTTAATAGGTTTCATTACGTTAAATCAGAATCAGGTAAAAGGGAAGTAGATAAGATGTATGAATTTTTCAAAGGAAAATATGGGGTAGATAGAGAAACTTTTGATTTAATCTGTCAAAGATTAGAAACACATCATAATGGATACAGGGAGGAAATATTTAAACCAACATGGAGACAGTTGAAAGTAAATTAAAAGAGTTTGACGATAAACTCAACAAACATTTTGACGACAAGTTAAAAGAGTTCTGTGAAAGAGAAGGCTACGATTATGAAGCAATAAAGAAACTTAACAAGAAAGAGAGGAATTGAAAATGGATAAGAAAGTGTTACTAGATAGGAAAAAGGAATTAAAAGCAGAGATAGATTCTTTGAAAACAAAAAAGAAACAAATCGAAGATAGAACTGTACTAATCAAATTAGAACTTGCAGTTATTGATGAACAAATCCAAAAGAAACACTATGAGATGAGGAGCCTATAAGAAAATGTCAAAAATACTTTTTATCTGTTCGTTTGGACAATCTCGCAGTAGATGGTTTGCAGAGAAATTCATGGACAATGGAATCAAAGCACAATTCTGCGGTTACGATAAAGAGGCAACACCTAAACTTGAAAATTGGGCAATCGATTGGGCAGACATTATAGTTATCTTAGATAAACATTTCTCTGACAATGTGAATTTAATTGAGTTCCCAAACTTTTCACTTAAAGAAGTAATTCATTTTCATATTGAAGATAAACCTTACGAATTTCATCAATATTTATTTAACAATCAAAAACTTAGAGATTTATATTATTCCAATAAAGACATAAAATGGAAAAAGGAGTGGTTAGAAGAATGAACAAAGAAGGATTCAACATATTATACAACGCATTACCTGAAGAGGAGAGAAAAAGAATTGTTGTTTACAATAACGGTTTCCCTTATTCTTTGAATGTAATCAAACAAGAAGTTGATGCAGGAACAGAATTAGGAATATTCTTATTAGAAGATATAGACAAATACTTGGAGGCTTAAGATGAAACCAACAATAGAATTAGTCACATATTCGGAATCAAGTCCGAGAATTAAGAAAGTTAATAGAGATGAAAAGATTTATTCAATAAGACAATCAGAAGAAATGAAATTCTTTTCAGCAATGGTCGGAGCAACTATCATGTCAGGATTCATTGTTCTTTACAAATATGTTTTTGGTAGAGGTTTCGATACAACAGCATTTGTGTTCACAATAGTTCTAATTACAGGACTTGCAATATTTTGGACAACACTTAGAGATTAGAAAAATGAGTAAAATTAAATTAGGACACAAGCAAAAGAAGTTATTACAAAAACTATACGAAGAAGAGATATTAACAGTAAAAGATTTCATGGACATTTATGGGATAAATTCAGAACAGGCATTTGTTAAAATAAAGTCTTTTGAAAAAATGGGGTGGATTGAGAGAAAGGGTAGAGGTTCAACATTAGTATTTTTAGAGGGAAAGAATTTTATAGATTGTGTAGGAGAATTAGAATCATTTTAGAAATTCTTTCAAATCTTTTTTAACTTCAAACAAGAACTCAGATTTAATCTTCTCAACATCTTTATCTAAACCTAGATGTTCAGCAATATCACTTCTCTGTAAGAACTTCTCAAATTCAATTTGTATGAACTGATTAACAACATCAGACACATTGGAACTAATATCACCAATAATCTCTTCAATTTGGCTATTTAAAATCCTCTTAGGCATACAAATCTTTTCATTGGAATTAGGTCTTCCTTCCAAAACAAGTTCTTTGAACAATTCAAATTTACGAGATTTCACCATTCTAACCTCACAATCATTTCATTTGTCCAAGTTATTGCTAAAAGAACAAAGGACAGTGGATTACCATAGATAAGTGCATGAAAAACAGAAGTAATTAAAATCACTTTATTCAAACTAATAACCCAATCAGGAATATTTATTTTTCTCATTCTTCATCCACCATCCCTATATCTTCTTTTCTCTTTTGATTCCACTCTGCAACATCGATTTTTGTCTTCTCGGAGTGGTGTTGACGACACAATGTTTGAAGATTATCAAGTTCATCACTACCACCTAAACTAACAGGCTCTATATGGTCTATTTCTAATGAATCTGTTGAACCACATTTCACACATTTATAATTATCTCTTTTCAAAACTTTACTCCTAATAGCGTTCCAATCAAAAACTTTGCATAGGTGTTTATAGAAATAATCATTACATTTAGGAGAACAAGTTCTAAGATTAGTTCTAACAGGATTCTTCATACATGATGGACAAATCCCTTCAGCAATTTTTTTCTCAACCCAATTGGGCATATCTAATCTGAATGTTTCTCTTGCCATTTTTTAATTAAAATCAAACCCCGTTCTAACATTATCAGGATAAAGTGGGAGATATTGATTTCCTGCCCAAACATAAATCCATTCCACATTGTAGGGTTTTTCATATGTCATTTGATATTTATAATATTGAACACATTCTTGAGGCATGAGATTTTGTACTGTAGAAAAATCAGGCATATAAGAGAACAGAAAAGAACTTGCACCACGAATCAAATGAGGGCTCAAAAGGTCAGGATGTTGAAAAATCACTATTAGGTTTACATTTAACTTTCTTAAATTTACTTGAACATTTGTTATCATATCGACACATTGTTGGTGATTCTGATTCTTTGAAGCGTAATAAAAGGCATCATCCAAAAAAAGGAGTAATGGGCGATTAAATCCATTTGACCTTGCTTTTTGTACAGTCTGTCTGACCTTATCAAGTAATAAATAAACATCGTTAGCAAGAAAATTTCCATTACTAACAGAAAAATGATTAACAACAACTACATCATTTCGTCTTTGACTCTCAGGGAGAGCCTTATCTTCTTTTCTAAATCCCCAATGATAATTTAAATCAATCCCCTCATATCTTTCATCTACAAAGTTACTATCAGAAATAGTGGAAATCTTGGCTTTAAGACTTCTAACCTCTCCTTCGAACAAGTTACTTTTATCCTTATCAACTTCTTTAAGCAAATCTTTAATGTTAGTAATTCCTTTCTTAATCTTGTTAGAGACGTAAGTTGAAAGTTGAGGGCTTAGGCTTAATCCCTGCCAAAATGACCTATCTCCTAAAGTACTTAAAGGATGAGAATAAGTTTTATATTTATTTTTCCACATATTATTTTTTTTCAAGAATTCTTTCACATAAGAAGGTACATATGAAACAATTGGTAAAGTTTGAGGATTACTTAAAGGGTGTAATCTAAATTTTGTGCCTTGTTTTTTAGCACTCTCCATCTCATCTGATTTAGGGGAGAACACCATAATGCCATAACCTTGATTATGAAAATCACACATCATATTTCTTGTCAATTTTGATTTTCCAAATCCTGCTGAGGATATGACGCACATGTTATAGTGTTCACTCCTATCTATTGTGAATCCTCGAATATGTTCTCTAAGGTCATTCTCGAGAGAAGGAAATTCACCAAGTTGTTCATAATACTCATAAGAATGTTTTAATCCCAAAAAACAGACTTGTCGGTCTTTCCAATAGTTTTTCTCTTTAACTTCCACATGATTAACTAATTGTCTAAGTGGCAAGAAATTCGGTTCAGTTTTCCTAATCTTATATTTTCGTCTATTAACCATTATAAAATAATTCTCCCAAAATGTCCTTTTTCTTCTAATTCATCTAAATGTTCCTTTATAGTGGGATGAAAATTAATTCCAATCCCTGAGTTTATCATTAACAATTTCTCTTTAACATATTCAGTATCAATAAAACCTCCTGAATCATCAAGAATCAAATATAGTCCATAAATTTGTTTTTTATACCAAACATCATTCATTTTCCCACCTTTTCTCAATTGTATTCAAATCCTCAAAATATTCGAGAGGCTTACCTTGAAACTTATCTATGTGCTCAACAAATTCAGGCATATCCTTTTCATCTAGGGAATGCAGATAACAAATCATATTCCAAACGGACTTATAATAAGTTGAGAACTCTTCAGGTGATGTAAAATCAAAATCTTTATCTCCTTTCATCCTATCAATAATCTTTTTATGGCATTTCTGTACTTCATCAGACACCCCTTGATTTCCTGTGGAAACTACTACTTCAGGAACATACGATTCAACTCTATCATGATTTTTGTTTTCCATTGGAAGTTCAAGTTCATTCTCTTTAGCAACATTCTTTAGAACTTCATCATCAAAATGTTTATGTACATCAACTTTCTTTGCACCTTCTTCAATTTGCGGTCTCAAAACATCGTAAAGAAAATCAATTCTATGTTGCAATGTTTGTTTTTCAATAATGTTCTTTTCAGTTTCAAGTTCTTTTATTAGTTCATCTTTTCTATCTAATTCATCTTTAAGTTCAGTATTCTCTTCAATAAGTGTTTGTCTTTGCGAATCAATATTTTCAATTTCACGAACTATATCTCTAAAATCCGATTCAATATCTTTCTTGATATTAAGTAATTCAGTTTTCATAGCGTTAAGCATCATAAAGCAGTTATAACCTACTTCAGCAGGAAACTTATCAAATCTAAGTTTACATTTTTTCAAGAAATCATCAAACTCTACGGGCACGTGATTCGGATTACTCCTATAATTTTCTATATAAACACAATCATTCTTACTCAAATCTAAATCTTTAAGTGTCCTGTTAAGGTAATCTTCACTTTTTTGGATAAGGTTCTGAATATCTATAATCTCAATATCTTCATTCATTTTTTCCACACTCCAAAATTCTTTCTACGTTGTTTCCTATAAATATTAAAATGTGCTTTTATGTATTCAGGCGAAATTTCGCCTGACGCTAAATCATGAATAAAAAACTCTTCAAGTTCATTTAATTCCATTTCATCTCTTTTCATTGCCCGTTTAATATCTTTAACTAAACAGAATAATCCATCTATTCTCAAAGATTCCGAATCAGCAATTTCGTATCCTGCAATAATTTTATCTTTAAGCGATTTACTCATTCTCCATGCACCTCCTTCATAAAAGTATCAATAAACTCTGCAAAATCTTTAGAAGAATTAATCATATGTTGAACTTTACTAACTTCAATCATTTTAGGTTCAGGATTTCTTTTAATAGTTCCAATAATCATTTTAGGGTTCATCTAATTACCTCCTTTCGCACCTGTTTGTTGATTAGCCATACTAGGACTAAATGAAACTGACTTTTGATTAAGTTGTACTTGTAGTGCATGGACTTTAATTCTCAAATCAGAGATTGAGTTCGCATTGAATAAGTGATAAAGTTCTTCTTGAATATTTCTAAGCGTTTGAAGTTCAATTTCTTTTGCTCTCATTTTATCTGAAATAATCGGTGCAGTTGATTCATCAAACGAGAAACTCTCTTCATCATCAAGATTAAAGTAATATACTTCTAATTCTGAATCTGTAACTTCCTTTTGTTTTGGGTCATAATGTCTATATGTCGCCTTTTGGTAATCGACTTTATGTTTATTATGTCTAGCAACACAAGTTAATTTCTTGCCCCACATCTCACCAAAATCTTTCCAAAACAAATCATAATGTTCGTTATACTCACCATACCCTAAAGAATATATGTTCCCTTTCTTACTTGTACCGACAAATAGCATCGGTTTCCCTTCACGTTTAAGCACCATAATACTAATTCTGCATTTTCATTATTTATAAAATGGCGTGTTTTTATGAAATATCTCTTTAGGTGTGAATCCACGAAAAGTAAGTAACAAACATTTATAAAGAAAAGTTTTAGAGGAATAACTAGACCCAAAAGAAACGATAAGTTGGTCTGTTTATGAAAGTAAAGCGGAAACGCTATATAGTATGTTTAAAATGTCACAAGGAACAAATAAACTAAGATACACAACTCTAAAAGGGATTCATCCTGAGGAGTTAGAAAAAGAATTTGAAGTATTCACTTACGACAAAGTAGTAATGAACATAGATTTTGATGTTTTAACACACAATCATGGGTTCGAATTTATTCTTTATTTGAAATGGGCAGATAAAGGCTCAAGCAATAATCCTATGAAAATTAAGATTATGCACTCAAACAATAAAGAGAATTTTGATAGAATCTGTACAGATTTCATCAGAGATAAGTTTGAATTTAATAGTGTGAATAAGACAATCAGTATTTTTGAAGAATTAATGTATTGTAAAATGATTCAATACCGAGAAGAGAAAAGCATAACTTATGTTTCAAAAAGGCAGTATAGGAGATAAAAAATGGATAACCTATCAAAAAATCAAGAAACAGTATTGACTTTACGGAAACAAGGATTGACTCAAAAAGAAATAGGTGATGAATTAGGAGTTTCAAAACAAGCCATTTCAAAAACAATGAAAATTTTGAGAAGAAAAGCCGTAATACCAAGAAAAGAACTGCACAACTCTTTTAATATTCCTTTGAGAGGCATAAAATTTTTTCACGATGGATATGTAAAGTTTAATTCGGAGGGAAATGAAATATTTTTACATAGACATATTTGGGAAATAAACAATGGCACCATTCCTGAAGGTTATGTAATTCACCATATCAATTTAAATCGAAGTGATAACAGATTAAACAATTTAATGTGTTTAACTCATAAACAACATAGAGAGTTACATAAAAAAATTGATAATGGAATTCAAGAAATAACAAAAAAATTCATGAAAGAAATACAATAAAATGGTCGAAAAAACATATAAAAAAACAAGAGGTTCCCCTACCCCTACCCTTATGAGGTTGCAAAAGGTTCCTTTTGACATAGAAGTCTTAGAAGAATTAAGTGAAATTCAATTAGATATTTTATGTAAATTATGTGTTGATTTCATGTCAAGAAAAGAAATTGCAAAAAGCCGTAATGTGTCTCCACAAGCCATAGGAAAAGTAATTAGGAAGTTTAGAAAAGAAGGAATAATAGACAATTTTAATCGCCCAAATACAGACATAAAACCTCAAGGTTCCCCTACCCCTAAAAAAGGTAGGGGTTCCTCACCTGACAACCCCAAAAATAACAAACTTTTTAGGTTACATGGAGAGAATATGTCAGCAAAAATTCTAAAGACTTCTCCTAAGTATATGAAACTAATTGAAAAGAAATCACAATTTCCAATTAAAGGAAACAAAGTAATGTTACATAGAAGAAAAGTTGTCATTTATTCAAGTACTTCTTTTTATGATAAAGACCCGAGGGAGTGTGAGAGAAAAAGTAATGATTATTGGACTAATTTTTATAGGATTTTAGAAAATGAATTAGGTATCAGAATAATTATGGGTGTAAAAACCGAGATTTATCAATTTAGAAGGCATATTGGAAGAATCAACGACCCTCTTGCAAAAAATGTAATACAAGAAAGATTATATTATAGAGTTGTAGATGATTTAGGTCAAGAAAGATTAATTATTGATAACTCAGGTAATATGGCAGAACATGAGGCAACCCATAAAGAATTATGTATTGATGATATTGAGAAAATTGCCCAATATGATTTAGACATAATTACAAAAGAACATTTCAAACCTAGTGAGATTTCAGCACTATTTAAAAAACTAACAGAGAATTTTACTTATTTGCAAGAGTTTGTAGGAATGAGTGAAGGAAGACAAGCAAAAACAGAGGCACATTTGGAAGATACAGTAAGACTATTGAAAGAGGTATTAAAGAGATTATGACAGGAATAATCGGAAACGCTCCTGAGTACAAATCTAAGAAAGGGAGAAAGAAGTTTGCAATATCACAGTTCCATGCAAGAATGGACAAATTAAAGAGGAATTTAAGATGAAAAATAAAGACAATTTACCAATCAATTGTACAAAAGAAGAGATAATCACTGACAAGATGAAAGGTGGCAAGTTTTGGGATAACTTGGAAAAATTAAAAAACAAAGGTAAAAATGGTTAGAGAAACTAGAAAAGACAAACTAATGAGAATCAAGAGACAAATCCAAGAACATTTGGCTTTGAGAGTAAGAAATAAATTAAAAGAATTAGAGGTAAAACAATAATGGCAATATCAACATCAAAATATAAGAAAGGCAAGATAGGTTCAAAACATTTCCAAAAAACTAATTTCAATAGAAAACATTACAAAGACAAATTACTTAGAGGGATATTAGATAGTATAGGTAAATACCAAGAAACAATTGACGGCTATTCAGTTTATGGATTCCCTAAGAACAATCCAACTAAGTATCGTTTCGTCAAAGGTAAGCGAAAGATATGCAATTTATCTCCTAAAGACATTTTAGTTATCATGTCAAGAAAACTTCCTCCTGAAGAGTTCAGGGATTGGTGTTTCAGTAATATTGGTGTTTTAGACATAATGAAAAACTCTCTTGGCGGTTCAAGTGATATTGAAGGTTGGAAAAAAATAATTCAAAGATTTGTCAATTCAACCACTACAAGAAACATAAACGAGTTCATTGAAAGTGAAATGGATTTTGATAAGAAAGAGGTTTTGTATAAAGAGAGTATTGACATATTAGAAGATAAAGTTGATTCACTTCAAGACGAGATTGCAAGATTAAAAGCAGAATTAACAATTCAGAAAAGAAAAGATATTGTAATCAATGAAAGTTCAACAGAGATTAACGATTATCAAAAAACATAGTTTTATAAGTACAACAAACCCTATAAAACTATCTTTTGCAAAGTAAATGTTAAATCATTAATAGCAAACAGCAATAACTTAACATTAGCAGTACTCAAGACAAATATTCATCAGGTTGTTTTTCACTACGGAAACGCCATTTGAGTAGGTATTTATGGAGTACAAAGCGAGAGAATCAATTTAACTTTCAATTAAATAACGAAAATGGATAAAAAATTAATGAAAGAAACAGGCGACAAGATTTTAGACATTATTGGAGAGTCAGGACTATCTGAATATGAAAGTCATAAAATGTTAGAACTTATTATAGAATCGCTAATAGATAAAACTATTATGGAGAGAGATGAAACTCTATTAAACTTATAATTAAATGAAGAATGAAACAAGAAGAAATAAAAAAAATGAAAAAAACATTAAATGACAAAATACAAGAATATGAGAATTGGCTTAACCATTTAAAACAAGTAATTAATAGAACAGAAAATGGTATAAGAGTTCTTGAATTAAAAGCACAAGAACAAGTTTTAGAAACAATAGTTAAAGAATTAAAAAATCTTTCAAATAATTAAAATCTGTAACATTATAATATTAAAAAGATAAGTTTATAAATATAAATAATATGATAATATTAATATGGTAAAAACATATAAAGTACAAGTAAATAAAGCAAATGGGCAACCTTTCGTAAATCTTAGTAAGAAAGATGGTTGGAAAGAAGGAGATGAGATAATTCCTCAAATTAAATGGGGTGGAATCTATAATAAATCAATGTTAGAGAAGTATTACGAAGAAAATAAAGAAAATCTAACAGAATTAAAGAAAGAACTTGAAGAACTATACAAAGATTACTTTGAGGGGGAAAAATATAAATTCATAACAGAATCTATGCCTCAAATATTTGGATTAGGAAAAATGATTAATGGGAATGAAGAACCTTATGAATTTGAAAATTCAGATTTTGGATGGTATCCTATGGATGATATTGATGGAGGGACAATCGGAGATGTTTATTACCAATTAGATAAATATCTCAAATATATTAATGAAAATAAATATGATTTGAAAGAAAAACACCCTCAAGAATTAAAAGAATTGGCTTCAATTTCATATATTAAATTATGTTTTGAGAGATTGATTGAACAATTTGAAAGAGCAAAAGACAAAATACTTGAAAATTACAATTTTGAAGTGTCAAAAGAATCTGGTGATATGTATGATGTTTATAGTAATGGGAAAGTATTTTTGAGGTTCTTTGAGAAAAGGATTTGTAGTTTAGAAATAGGAGATTTACATCAAGAAAATTTCCTTTCTTTTAATTAAAAAATGGAAACAATAGAAATAATAAATTTTATATATTATATAAATCTATATTGGTTTATTACTTATCCTTTAATGATTATATTTTATATATATTTTATTTATTTCATTCCAAAATATTCAAACAATTAAAAAATAAATAAAAATGGTAGAAGCATTAGAAAACAAATGGATTTATAGAGATAAAGATATAACTTTTTCAAGTGATGGCGATAATGAAGTATTTTTAAGAAAAGATGTTGAACTTGCAGTTAAAGAAATGACTAAAGAATTATTAAATTCAGATTTAGAAAGTTTTACAGGTGATAATATAACAGATTTAATATATAAACACTTTGGAGAGGACTTTCTTTAAATTAAATTCTATCTAAAAAACACGCCCTTTTTTAAATAAAAAATTTCAATATCTTTATTAGATGAGTGAAGACGAACTAATTATTTACGATGAGGAAGGCAAAGAGACCATAAATGTTGACGCTCACGAACGGAAAAAGAGATTAAAAAAAGAATTAAAAGAACTCAAGAAAAAGGAAAAAGAATCTGTTCCAAAAGAGGTTTTAGATAAATTCAAAAGAGGGAAAGATGATGGTAAAAACTAATTTGACTCTTCTCTTTGAATTGTGTAATAAAGGTTTTTTGGAGAAACAACAATTGAAAAGGTATTTCAATAATAAGAACGCCAAGAACTTAAGGAGTTGTCTTGAATCGATGTTTAATTTAAGTTTAGACGAGATATTAAAATTAAGAGGATTAGTATTTGAGGCATGGGAATCACCTAAAAAAATATGGAGTGAGAACGAGATTTTAATATTCGGTCAATTATTAAGAATGAATGGAGTTGCAACAGTTAACGAATTATACAAGAAAAGTAAGATAGATAAAATTGAGAAAGTACGTGACGCAGTTATCGGTTTAGAAGAGAACGAAACTAATCCAAAGAAGACTGCTCCTGTAATGACAACAAAATCTAATGGCAATTCAAAGATAGTGTTCATATCGCCAAAATTTGTGAGGAAAATGTTAAAATGAGTAAGGTAAAAATATTTTTAGTATTAGGAATAATTTTAGGGATAATAGGTTTAGTAATTTACAATAATTATTCAAACACTCCAACAACTGTTCCTGTTCAATCAACAAATTTAAATCAAACGAACGTAAAAGTACCGCAATGTGTTGATGGTATCGATAACGATTTAGACGGATTTGTAGATTACACTGAAGACAATGATTGTACTGACGCATCAGACAATTCTGAAAGAAATTGGGATTGGTTAAAGTTTTTAGCATTAGGGATAGTTATTGCAGGAGCAGGATTAACAACATATTGGTACTTTTGGCTTAGAGAAAAGAAAGAAGACGATAACGGATTATTTGAAAAACCAATTAATGGTGATAGAGCCTACGATATTATTTTAGACAAATTCTTGAGAGAACATGTTGACGATATACATTGCATTCCAAATGAAAAAGATTCAACACTTATGAAACCTAAAGATAAGAAGGCAATTCAAAGAATAAATCATTTCCCAATAATCAAACATTCAGAGCATTTCCTTTACAATTTCATTAGAATCACTCAAGGGAACATGGCAGGAGAGCATGTACTTTCATTCTCATTATCAAGAGGCGAAGAACATCTCAAAGGTGGCACATACAGATTAGAATTAAATAAACCTTATGAAATATGGGAAAATAAATTTAGAACTTTCCCTATGTCAAGTCCTGAAACTAAATCGGAAAAAATCGCTCTTGCACTTGCAGAGACAGCAGATTCAGCAGAAGAATACAATGCAATTTTAGCACAATCTTTAAAGAATGTTAACAGTTCACAAGGCAACGATTTAACTGATGAAGAGTATAGTAATTGGATACAATCTCAAAGGACACAACCTAAGAACAAGAAAAAGAAAAATAATAATCAGCAATCTCCAATCCAATATGTTGAGGCACACGCTGAGGAGGCGGATGAACAATGAAATTCTATATTTGGGAAAAAATCTTTTTAGTCCTTTTAGTTATCACGATGTTAAGCATAAGTGGACTAAGTTATATAGGTATTTTAAGTTCAAAAATTTATTCAATCAAATATCATGACGATTTTTTTGTAAACTTAGTGATAGATAAATGTGAAGAAAAGGAAACTAATTTAAGTAAAGTAAATTGCGTGAACGAGTTCATGGCACAGCATTTCAAGTACGGTGAAAAAAGAAACCTTATAGGCGATTCACCTTCACACATGTTCTCAAATACAGGAAATTGTAAGGAATCTTCTTTCTTCTATGAATTAGTATTAAACAAATTAGGTATAGAAACTAAATTAGTTTTCCTAAATAATCACGTTTACACAATAGCATACAGTGACAATTTTTATTGTAATTTAGACCAAGAATATATGAACTGTGCAACAATTGAGGTAAAAGAGAAATGAGTGAAAAGATATATTGGATTCTAACAAAAGAAGAAATAAAATCAAATGTGAATTTGAAAAATATATTGTGGATAGTATTAATGTTATTATTAGCATTTTCAACTACTAATATAGTGCATGGTTATACGTACTATGAAGAGTTCTCACATAACGAGGCAGGATTCCCTTTAGGAGGGGTAACACAAGAATACCAATTCCCATTCTTAGCGAATCAAACTCTTTTTTTTGTTCAGGAAGAACGTCAAGACGATAAAGTATTTTTAGATTTTCCAAGCCAATTCACACACACAAATAATACTAACGGTTACATATTCAAAATCAATTATACTTTATTGGATAGAGTGTATTCAGAAAGCACATCTTTCAACGTGTCAGTAAAAGTAACTAATTCCAAGAACAATCAATCAGCAACAATAGGTATGAAATTTAATATAGAAAAAACTGCACTTGGTGCAATTCAAGTTATAGGAACTGACGAATTAGTTATTGAAAATGGAACATACGTCAAAAGAATAACTCAAGACAAACTACCCTCCGCAGGTAACTTATCTTTCAATGTGGTAGGTGAACCTAACGAGTTCTTCACATTACAAGGTTGCACATCACTTCTAAAATGTCCTCTAACTCAATACAAATTCGATGCACAAGGTCATAAGACAATATTCATTGATTATTCATTACCAATCACTCAAGCCTTAGGTAGATACACAGAACATTTCAATTTAGTTTCAG
>JBFKKL010000002.1:0-41960 GCA_041631255.1 Candidatus Woesearchaeota archaeon
TAACAGGTAGATTTTTCAATGGTACAATGGACGAATTAATTATTTATTCAAAAACACTAACTGATTCAGAAGTAAAAACACTATACAATTCACAAAAAGCAAAGATGTATGAACAACTCTTAGGCGAAGGAGTTAAAGAAATTGACATATCTAATTGCAACTTGAAAAATAATAAAGAATATACAGTAGTTTTTTTTACTGATAAAAAAACTGTTGAGCAGAAAATAATTAAGAAATAACTCACTTCTTCAAAGTTACTCTATAATATTTAAAACCTCTTTCTCTTAAAGTCCTTAATGAGTGATATTAAAATAGCTTATTTTAGTGCAGAGATAGGTGTAGATGAAAAAATCAAAACTTATTCAGGTGGACTTGGAATTTTAGCAGGTGATACTATTAAAGCTATGTCAGATTTGGAAGTTCCTGCTTGCGCTGTAACACTTTTATATAAACACGGATATTTTAAACAACAAATTGATGAAAAAGGAGATCAAGTAGAACTTGAAGATGATTGGGATTATGGGTCAATATTAAAAGATACAAAAAAAAAAGTTAAAGTAAATATTTTAGGTGAAGATATTCATATAAAAATTTGGCAATATTCACAAAGGGGAGTAAACGGTTTTTCAGTTCCAATTTATTATTTAGATACTGCGCTCGATGAGAACCCGTTATGGTCACATAAATTAACAGATTCTCTTTACATAGGAGATAGGTTGGGCCAAGAAATTATTTTAGGAATAGGAGGTTTAAGAGCACTTGAGGCTTTAGGTCACAATAATATTAAAAAATATCATATGAATGAAGGGCACAGTGCACTTTTAACATTGGAATTATATAAGTTGCTTGGAGATAAAAATCAAAAATGGGATGATGGCTCAGTAAAAGAAATGTGTGTTTTCACAACTCATACTCCAATTCCTGCAGGGCATGACAAATTCACTTACGAAGAATTTTATGATAAATTAAAAGGAGAAATAAATCTTATTCCTTGGCACATAAAAAAATTGGCAGGGCAAAATGAACTTAATATGACAAAGCTTGCTTTAAGTTTAAGTGGTTATTCAAATGCTGTATCAAAAAAACATGGAGAAGTAACACGTGAAATTTTTCCTGATTACACAATTGATTCTATAACAAATGGAATTCATGCACCAACTTGGGTATCTCCACATTTAGCTAAAGTTTATGATTCCTATATTAAAGGTTGGAGGGAAGATAGTATGAAACTAAAAGGTATTTTCAAGATTCCAAACAGTGAGATTTTCAAAGCGCATAAAGCATCAAAAGATGAATTGATAGATTATGTAAATAATAATAATTCTACTGGAGCAAAACTGAATAAAGATGTTTTAACGATAGGTTTTGCAAGAAGATTTGTTGAGTATAAAGATGCCGAACTAATATTCTCAAATATTAGAAATTTAAAACGATTAGGTGATAGAATTCAATTTATTTTTTCAGGTAAAGCCCATAAAAAAGATGGAGTTGGAAAATCAATTATTCGAAGAGTAATAGAACATGCTAAAGAACTTAGTGAAGATATACAAATAACTTTTATTGAAGATTACAGAATTGAAATAGCCAAAAAACTAGTTTCAGGGTGTGATATGTGGCTTAATACCCCAATTCCATTCAATGAAGCTTCAGGAACTTCTGGAATGAAAGCTGCAGTTAACGGTTGTCTTCATTTTTCAAGACTTGATGGTTGGGCAATTGAGAGTTTTCAAATGAATGGAGGAGGTTATCCAATTTCAGAATATCATGATTTTATAACAAACCTTGAGTATAAGATTCTTCCAAAATTTTATAGTTCAAATAAAGAATCTTGGATTAATGAAATGAAATTAGCAATAGGAAATTCTGGAAGTTATTTCAACACTCATCGTATGGTTACTGAGTATAAAGAAAGAGCATATAAGATTTAATTTTATTTTCTAACAAACTCAACTTCTAAAACTTTTTTCTTATTACGTCTTAAAATTCTAAAAGTTCCTTCATCAATTCTAAGTCTAAAATTAACTTTAGGTATTCTTCCAAGTTCACTAATTAAATATCCATTCAAAGTAGAGTAATCTCCTGTTTTGCCGTTCAAATTTAAATTTAGTTCTTTATCAATTTCAACAAGTTCAACAGAAGCATCAATTAGAAATTTATCTTCTCCAACTTTTGTAATTTTTTCTTGTTCTTCTTCATCAAACTCGTCTTCAATTTCACCAACAATCTCTTCTATAATATCTTCAAGTGTAACAATTCCAACAAAGTCTCCGTGTTCATTAACAAGAATTGCCATATGTGTTTTTGCTGATTTCAAATGTTTTTCAAGTGTTGAAAGCTTCATAGTTTCAGGCGCATAAAAAATAGGCCTAATCTCATCTGAAAGTCTAAATAGTTTTTCTTTTCCGTAATATTTGAATAAATCTTTAACATTCAAAAGTCCAATAATCTCTCCATTTTTTTCAACAGGGAACCTTGTAAATCCAGTTTTATCAATTTCTTCAAGAATGTGGTCAAATGAAGATTTAATATTAATAACACTAACATCACTTTTAGGGACCATAATATCATAAGCTTCAATATCATCCATTTTGAAAACATTTTCAATAATCTCACTTTCATAATTATTAATTGACCCTTCTTGTTTTCCCATCGCTGCAAGTTCTCTAATTTCTCCTTCTGAAACTTGTTTTTCAGGGTCTCCCCTAATAAAAAAAGAACTTAACTTATGAAGTAAATAAATAATTGGGGTTAAGAGTAAAGTCAAATAATAAAGAGGTTTTGCAATAAAAAGAGAAATCCCTTCAGAATGTCTTTCACCATAAATTTTAGGAATAATTTCTGAAAATAAAATTATTAAAAATGTTAAAACTCCCGAAACAACACCCAAATAAATTTCACCAAAAATCTCTGTTGCATAAACCCCAACAAATATACTTCCAACAATATTAATTACATTATTTAAAACAACAATTGTCGTAATATATTTTTGCATATTCTCTTTAATTATCAAAAGAAGGTTCTCTTTAGCTCTTAGTGGAAGTTCACTTGAAGATATTTCTTTAATTCTAGCATAAGATATTGACAAAAGCGCAGCTTCAGAACTAGAAACAATTGCACTACATACTAAAATTGCAAGTATTAAAAATATGAAAAATATTAATTCCACTTTAGTCGGATTTCACCTAAATAATAAAATAAAGAACAAAAAGTGATTTTTAAACGTTCGTCTTTCTTTAAAAATGCAAAAAGTAACATTTAAAAACATCTTCTAATTAAGAAAATTTATGGTAGATACTATAAAACAACATCAAGAGATGGGTTACGATAGATCCGTTGGTATGTTTTCACCAGATGGTCTAATTTTACAAGTAGAATATGCTGAAAAAGCAGTTAGATTAGGTCCAAGTGTTTTAGCTTTGACAACTAAAGAAGGAGTTGTATTTATTGGAGATAGAAAAGTTAAATCAAAACTTCTTGTAAAAGATTCATTCAAAAAAGTGTTTGAAATTGACGATCACATTGCGGTAACTGGTTCAGGTGCTATGAGCGATGGAAGACGTTTAATTGAACAAGCTCAAGTTACAGCTCAAGAGCACGGAGTTAAATTTCAATCACCTATTGATGTTTTAACTTTAGTTAAAGAAATTGCAAATATTCAGCAATACTACTCACAAGCAGGAGGATTAAGGCCTTTTGGTGTCAGTCTTCTAATTGGAGGAATTGAAGGAGAAAAACCTGTTTTATACCAAACAACACCTTCGGGAATGTATATGAGATTTCTTGCATGGTCAGTTGGATCATTAAGTGATAAAATTAATGAAAAACTTGACAAAGAATACAAAGAAGATATGACAAATGATGTTGCAGCTAAATTAGGTCTTAAGTTGTTCAAAGAAGTTCTAGCTGAAGAATACGATTCAGAAAGGTTTGATGTTGCTTACTTAACTAAGAATGGTTTTATGAGATTAAAAACTTCAGATATCAAAAAATTAGGATAAATTTATTCTCCTAAAACTAATTTTTTCATCTCGCAAGTATTACACACTTTTCTTTGAGAAGGCTCACCACATTCTGTGCAATAAGAAACTCCTTTTCCAAAATCTTCTTTATATTTTTCTTTTAAAGAATCTTGAATTTCAAGATAAAAACTAACAACTGAATTCTTAACTCCTTTATGTTTATCTTCCAGATCATTAAGCATTTCACCTAAATTTTGTCTAAACGCACCTTTGGCATAAGGACATTCATCAAAGCCTGTATCAAATCCCTTTAAGATTGTATATAGTTTAACTTCCTTTTCGGAGCATAAATATAATGGTTTAACTCTTGGTACAAACATATCGTCACCAATAACACCATTAAAAGGCCCTTGACGCGCCAAAATTTTGAAATTATTCTTGAATATGTTCAATAAGACACTTTGAGCTTCATCGTCTAAATTATGGCCTGTGACAACCTTTGTTGCTCCTAAATCTCTTGCTGTTTTATTCAAAGAAGTTCTTCTATATGTCCCACAAATGTTGCAAGGAGAAATATTAGTTCCTTTTTCTCTTAGTTTCTTAACATTTTCATCCTGTGTTGATCCAAATAACTCTTTGTAAGACTTAATATGCAATTCAATTTTATATTTTTCACAAAAATCTTTTAGAAAATCAAGTGTCTTATCTCTATAATTAGCTATTCCTTCATCAATTGCTAGAGCAAACAAATTATCTTGTAAACCTTTTTTCTTTAAGTATTTTTGAGTTAAATAAAGTACAGTAATTGAATCTTTCCCTCCTGATACTGCAACACAAAATTTATCTTCAAAATTAAATAAATCAAATTTTCTAATAGTTTTGAAAACTTTATCCTCAAAATACTTAATAAACTCTAGTTTATTCAAAAGCTTTCCATTTTGTAATCTATAAACAGGTTTCAAATCTGCCATTTATAAAAAAAAGAATAAAATGAGTTTTAAAAAGTTTAACAATCTTTAAGGACACATTTGTGTAGGCCCTACACAAATTCCAGGTTCACAAAATCTTTTTCCACTGGGAACATTACATTCTCTAGCGCCTATAGGTTTTGCGCCACTACAATAAGACCCACTTACTGTTGCACCATCACTTCTCTGGCACCATACACTTCTAGATTGATATCCACATGTAGAGGGTGAACAGGCACTCCAACTTCCAGTTTGCCACGAATAAGTACAGGAAGAATATAAACTACAACTTTGAGAAGTTGCAGGTTTTGCACCACTACAATAAGAGTCACTTACTGTTGCACCATCACTTCTCTGGCACCATACACTTCTAGTTTGAGTTCCAGTTCCACAAGAAGTACTACAAGCACCCCAGGAAGCAGTATTCCAAGAATAAGTATATTCTACAGGAGCAGGTCCTTTATTATCAACTACTGCTGAGCAACTTGCAGTATTTCCTCCATCAGCTCCAATACATTGCCAATTCCAAGTTCCGTCAGCGCCATTAGTATCTGTAGGGTTGTGGGACCCGCTACTACAGTGTCCACTTGAAGGATAACTTGAATAGAGGTTTCCGCTTGCAGAACCACAGACTCCATTTACAGGTGTTGAACAACTTCCACAATAAATTGTACTACCACAATTATTAGTTTGATAGCCACATTTCCCACTACAAGTAGTTGAAGTTGGTTCAGCACTACAAGAAGAACAAGAACCACCACTACAACCATATTGACAATATTGTGATGAAGTTGTAGTTGAACTACATCCTCCTGAAGAACATGAATAGTCTCTATATACTCTATAATTTCCACTACAGGTCCAACCATCATTAACATCACAGTCATAGTAATTTGATGTTGAACCAACAGCACAAGAACTACCTGAACAAGTATAATCTGCATATGCTCTTACATTTCCAGAAAGACAAACCCATCCATTATTATTATTACAATTTTGCGTAGAAATCACATTGTAAGAGCAAGCTCCAGATCTAGATTCAGTAATATCACAAAAATAGTCTCTATTTTCTAATATTTCGCCAGAGCAATAATTTCCATCATTGGCACAAGCTGCTTGCCCTCCTTCTACTGCAGCTTTTCCTTTTAAGTATATTGTTGAACCTGAAAATTGGGCCACACTATTTCCTTGAGTAGTTTGGATGATGATCCCTTCTGAAGAAATTGAAGATATATCTTCTTGAATTTGGGAGTATTTTGAGGTTTGAGAATTAAAATGGAAATTCTCTCCAAGCTCGAGTGAAGGGTTACTTTCTTTATTGTCTAAAGTATGGTCTTCTCCTAAAGCATAGAGATCACCATCTTTATCAATTAATAGTAAAGTGTTATTTGAAGAGTCTTTGGCCTCAAACCAAGGTTCGTCAAAAGAAATGGAACATACATTAAATGATGCAGAGTAAGAACTATAAGTAAGACTGAGAAACAAAATTAAACCTAAGAAAATTTTATTATTTATAACATTCATTTCTTAATTCCTCCTTTGTTACATTTTCACAATAACTTTTGTCTCCCGTATTTAAAACTTTTACCAAATAAAAGTTATTTATACACCTATCAAAAGATTCTCTAATCTCAAGTTCGTCACATTTTGAAACATTGTCTTCTTGGACTGCTAAAGTAGAAACTCTAAGTGTGTGTACTTCCTCAAAACAAGAATACTTCAAATCTTCATTCTGAATTTCCGAACAATCTTTTTCATCATAATATTGTTTTGTTGGATTAATTGCTTTTTCATATATACATTCGTCACCTTCACAAGTCTCATTAACTTTTATAATATTATCTTTTTTAATCATAATTTGAAAAAGAATAATACTCCCAATAAGAACTAATGTTAATAAGACAATTAGAATTTTATTTTGAGAAGATGTTTTTTTTATATCCATAATCCTTAATTTTAGCCAATAATGATTACAACATTCCCTCCTGATTTTGAACGGATGGTGTCAGCTTCAATACCTGCGGCAAGTATATTTCCAGAAGTTTCAATGTCTCCACCTTCCACATGAAGTTTGGAGTTTGGATTTCTTGTTCCAATACCTACAAATCCAGTATCTTTGGCTATAGTAAACCTATGGTTAGTTTGTTCATTACTCTCATTAAAACTTAATATTCCAAACTCATTAGATGTCCCATCAGAATAAATGTTCCAGTATTTTTGGTTATTGTGAACAAATTCTATTGTTCCTATTTCTGCAACTCCTCCATTAGAAGTCCCAATTATTATCTCAGGAGTATCTTCTTCATTATATATTTCAAGTCTAGCTTTTGGACTAGATGTCCCAATTCCGACATTAGATAAAAAAGAATAGTTTCCAAAAACATCATCAAGACCAAATATTCCAGGCAGAACATCTTCGGACTTAATCCAAATTCCGTTAGAATCTGCATAAACTAAGAGCATGCTTGAAAAAATAAGTAGTATGGCAAAAAAAAGATTTCTTATTTTCATAAGAGTTTTTTAATGTTTCTACTTAATAACTTTAGTAACTACTATTTGTAACAAGTATATTTTTTGTAATCAACATTCCCTGCCCTATATTCTGATTCAGGAATTGAACATAACTTATTATCGTATCTAACCCACTTATGTTTTTCTTCAGAAGGCTCACCCATAATTAAGTTATCAAGTCTATCATACATTGAAGCACACCCAGTATTCATTGCAAGAGCAAGACACAATCCTGAAATTTTTAATTTAGACATTTTAAAAAGAAATAAGTTTTTATTTGTATGACTTAACGTCATATTTCTTAAAGACTTCTAAAAGGTTCTTAATTGCAATATGAACATCTTTATCAGATTTAGTTCCAGTACATACAATCTTTCCGTTACCGAAAATTAAGAATGTAGCTCCTGTTTCATCATTGATTTTGAAAACAAGACCAGGGAACTGTTCAGGTTCATATTCCACATTAGTTAGTTTAATTGCAATTTCATTTAAATCTAATTTCATATTAATATCAGAACTTGCAACAACATTTTCAACTCTTACTTTTGGTTTAATCTTAATCTCGATGTCAACTTTTCTCATATAATCAATCAACCTTTCAAGAGCTAATTCGACTTCATCAAGAGATTTTGTTCCAGTACATACAACTTTACCTGATGAGAAAATCAAAAATGATGCCCTAGGTTCTCTTATTTTCATAATCAAACCTGGAAACTGCTCAGGATTATACTCAGTATTTGGTAAATCCATGATTAATCTTTCAAGAGGTATTTTATGTTCAAGTGACGTCGAAATCACAATGTTTACAATCTTTGTATTTGGGTTTTCCATAGTTTTGTATCACCTCACAGTCTATCCATCTTAGTGATGGTAACTTCACCAACTTCAGTTAGTGCAGCTAGTTTTTCTTCCAAATCTTCACATCCACAAACTTCATCAATTTGAATTTCACAAGCAACAGCCTTAAGTCCAAATCCTACAGGTTCTTCATTAATACTTCTAACTTGAACTGATTCGTGGTAGTTTTCAACTGTGTCTTTAACAGCTGCTTCAAGAGCCTGATACTCAACTTCTCCGTCCTCAGGCATTACTCTAAATGCTAAAATCATATTCGCCATTTTTAAATGATTTAAAAAAGATTTATAAAGGGTTATTTATAAAGCTAACGAAAGTACTCTTAAGTAGGATTTAATTAAATTTGACTTACCCACACTCTCCTGTTATATTGTATTGACAAATATTTCCGCTAGGGTCTATTTTCAAAAGCCAAATATCATAACCTCCAGACCCCCAACTATTAGTTGCAGTAGGAAGTAGTATACTTTTATCTGTATTAATGATAGGTTTTGTAAAATAATTAAGTTCACTTGAAGGTCCTCCATAGGTGTAATTTGATAATATTTCTAAGTTTCTATTTAGGAAAACAATTTGAACATCATAATTTCCATTTGGTTGAGCATACCCTGCACCTATAAAAATATTATCATCAAACTTCTCTATTGCAACCATTTTGTCTACTCCACCAAATTCAATAGTTATATTTTTATTCAAATACCCAGTTTCATTAAATATTGCATAAAAGCTTTCAGATAATGTATAACCTGCAACTATAAAAGAACTGCTATTTATTCTTTCAAAGTCAGAAAATATTTCTTGTGTTGTTCCAAAATTATACGATTTATTCCATAATAAATCTCCGGTATCGTTAAAACTTATTAGAAGCGTTTCGTAATCATTGTTACTTGTTCTATTTTTATATCCTGATGCTATATATAATCCATCTGAAATTTCTTCAACATGATATAGTGCGTCTCCTTTACCAGAACTAAAATCATAAGATTTATTCCAAATAATTCCTCCTGACAAATTCATTTTCACAATATAAGCATCACCATCAGCATAGCCTGAAGCAGTGACATTATTTGTCCCTATAATTATTAATTCATTTTGAGAGTTCTCAATAACTCTAAGAAAAACATCAGTTCCCGAGATGTTAAGAGTGTAGTTCCAAAGTATTTCACCATTTAAATCAATTTTTGTCACAAAAACGTCTCCTTTTGGCGGCGTAGAAATTCCATTATAGTTTCCAACTACAACAATTTTATTATCTGAAGTTTCAAGAATGTCCCAAAAGTAATCGCTATCAGGACTATGTCCATATGTTTTATTCCATATAACTTCCCCTGTCATGTCAGTTTTAAATATTAGTGCATCATAACCTGAGGAATTAAAAGAACTAGTATATCCTTCAAAATAATAAAAATTATCGCTTGCCAAAAGTCCTCTTCCTACAACAACTTCTGTTCCAGTACCACCAAAAAGTTTTGCAAACGTCACATAACCTCCAGTATAAAAATTATTCTTATGAATTTTTTTAGATAAAATACCTTGTGTAGTAAAGATAGTAACTTCAGCATCTTTGTTAGTATAACTATAAGTACAGTTTCCCAAATCAATTTCATTCATACCATAACTTAAATTACCGCTTAAAGAACAATCTCTTGTTCCGAAAGAAACTTTAGTATATTCAACATCTTCATTTTGAGAGTTATAGAAGTAAAGCTTAGTTCCAACAACATTATCAATTCTATTCTGGATATTTGACCCTGTATTTTCAACATTATTTTGCAAATCTGATTGATAAAAATTAAGAAATTGTTGAAATCCAACTACTGAAACTACGGCCACAATTAAAAGTAAACTAACTGCAACAACAGGGCCAATCGCTTTTTTCACTTTAGTTTTTATGGATAGTTTTATTTAAATAACTTTGTAGTTATTCAAATTTCCACGTTTCAGGATATGTGCCAGGGTCCATAAACACTTTGTGAGTTTTCACAAATGCACCTTTATTTTTCTTCATTACATCTTTTGATGTTAGAAAAGCTGTTCCCATTGCAATAAGTTCTCCTTTCAAACTTAATATTGCAACTTCTTCTCCCAGCTCAATTCCTTCATCTAATTCAGAAACTCCGGGAATCGCAAGATCAGATCCAAAACATAGTGAATTCACAGCAGAATCTCTAGCATAAACTTTTTTAAAGTCTTTAAGAACAATTTCCATAGGTTTTATGTACTTTCTTAATTCACTTTCATATTTTTTATCTTTCTTATACAATTCATATAAATTTCTCAACTTATCAAGTGAGATTGAATCATTTTCTTCACGAAGCGGTCCTGCCTTTGTACGCCTCAATTCAAGCATTTGACCTTTAGTACCCATTGAATCTGCCATATCCACACATAATTTTCTAATATAAGTCCCATGTTGACAAAGTACTCGAAATAAAACATGTTTTTTATCTTCATGAATTTCTAAAATTTCATTTTCATAAATTTCCCGTTCTCTCTCTTGTCTTTTAACAGCTGAAACAATAGGAGGAGTCTGCATAATTTTCCCCGTAAATTTTTTGAAAATATTTCGAATAGTTTTCTCATCAACTTCTTTGTGTAAATAAAGCAAACAAACATATTCTTTTGGAGATTTCAACATATATTCCATGAGTCTTGTGGCTTTTCCTAAACCAACAAGTAAAATTCCTGTAACTTGTGGGTCAAGTGTTCCTGAATGTCCTGCTTTATCAATGCTCAAGATACATTTAACATTTGTTACAACAGTTTGAGAAGTAGGTCCAGCATCTTTGTCAACATTAATAATTCCCCTATCAAAAAGTTCAGTTATAGTTCTTTTAGAAGGTTTTTTACCAAATTTATCGTTAGTTTTTTCCTTGCACTTTACAAGAATTTTATTATTCATACTTCAAAGAAGCTAGAACTTATTTATAAAACTCATCAATTATAATCGTAAATTATTTAATGTAATATTTTCTCTCAAATATAAATTATGGATAGAGCTTTAACAATTTCTTTCTTCCCACCAAAAGAAATTGAAGATTTTGCAAGAACTTTATGTCACGATTCAAATAGAATACATTCAATTAATCAAGGAGAAAGGCAAATAGTTCCAGGAGATTATCTATCTAGTTTTTATCTAGCAAATTGTAATGGAAATTTATTTGGTAAACATTCTTTTAATTTTTTAAAACCCGTTTTTTCAAAAAAGGAACCTATAAGCTTCCACAATGGAAAAATTCAGGGTCTCTCTTCAGGAATTGAATATGGAAGAGTTATTTCAGAAAATTCAAGCGATTCTCAATTAAAGATCAATGATCAAGGGGAAAGACTTTCTTTTAATGAAGAGAATTTATATAATTTAATTGCAACTTATTTTCCAAGTTTTAACACTTGTGAAAATTATCATCCTATTGCTTCTTCGGTTTTAGCAACAAGAATGCTCTCGTGTAAATATGAAGAAGAATTATTAAAACATGGTTATTCATATGATGAAGAATCTAGTCTTGCAAAATATACAAATTTTTCATTTATAGTAGACAAAAAGTTATCTGACACAAAGAAAGAGGATTTAGAATTAATGTTAAATTTATCTTCAAAATGTTTAAGGAGACAAGGAATTGTAAAACAAAAAGTAGTTGGCACTCTAATTGATAGAAACAATAATCCTGTATTATCTTTAGAGAAAGAAGTTGCATTTATGAGATTAATCCCGGTAAGACCTAACGGGCGTACACTTCAATAATATCTTCATGTTGAATTTTATGATCAAGGCCAATTCTTTGCCAATCAAATTTAGCGGAAGGACCTTTAACTTTTGCATATTTAAATTTTTTCAAAAAATCTTTATGAATTTTTAAACATAAGTCTTGAACAGTATTACCTTTTTTCAAAACAAGTGGTTTTTCCATGTCAGGATCTTTTCTTTGCTCTTTAAGGTAAGCCCAAATAAATCCAAGTTGATCCCATAAGAAATCTTTAAACTTGTCTAGATTAATTTCTTGATCAGCACTCACTCCAAAAAGTGGAAATTGAGGATATTTTTTTCTAACTAAATCTACTTTTGCTTTCATCTCATTTGGAGAAAATAAATCAATTTTATTCATACAGATAACTGCCTTTTTATATTCTAAATTTCCATAACATGCATCAATAAAATCATCGACTTTCAATCCTTTTTCATGAATTATAACTTCAGCATTAACATATTTCTGGTCATGTAAAACTTGCTCAATTAACTCATAAGGTATAGTTTCTTCAGAATTATTGAGTGGAACATTAATTCCTCCATTAAAAGCTCTTTTAACTTCAATATTTGCTTTACTTTGGTTAAATCTTAAACCTGCCTTTTTAGTTTCATTAAGAAGCATTTCAATTTCCTCAAGTGGATATCTTGAATCAATAACAAGAACTACCATATCACATGCACGAACAACAGATAAAACTTTTTTTCCAAAACCTCTATTATCAGCTGCCCTATCAATAATTCCAGGTAAATCTAAAATTTGTAAATTTGTATGCTTAAAATGCAAAAGTCCAGGAATTACATCAAGTGTTGTAAATTCATAAGCTCCAATTTTTGATTCTTTATTTGTAATTTTCCCAAGAAGTGTAGATTTTCCAACCGAAGGCTTTCCAAGTAATCCAATTGTTGAATCACCTTCTTTTTTAACCGCAAATCCCTCCCCTACAGATTTTCCTTTAGAAAGTTTTGCTTCAAGTTCTTCTTTGAATTTAGCAATTTTAGCCTTTAAAAGTCCAACTGAAGCTTCAGTTCTTTTATTAACTTTAGTATTTTTTAGCTCATTTTCTAATTCTTCTATTTTTTCTTTTAATTCTTCATGAGCCATTTTCTAGAATTTTAAGTAAATGGTGTTTTAAAAAATTAATTCTTTAATTCACTCAATTCTAACAATAAGTGGAGTACTTTCTCCATTATTTAATTCAACAACTGCAGTAAATGAACAAGTTTGGGCAGTAACTTTAGTTGCTGAAATATAAATTGGAATCCTTGCTCCTTCGCCTCTGGAAATATCAATTCCATCTCTAATTTCTGTAACTAAAAGCGTTCCACAATTACTTGATTGAATTTCACCTTGAGGATAATTTGCTAGTTCAGCATTATTTTTTTTAACTTTTATGCTAAAAGTCTCAGAATCCTCACCTCGATTAATGACTGAAGCTGAAACTGTAGTTCTTTCTCCTTGTCTAAGTTTCACAGAGGGCACACAAATCCATTCATTTGACCCACTACATTCTAAATCTTGAATCCCAGTTTGAACTTGTTTTCTCAAATCATCAACAGTATCTTCACTCTCTCCAGCTATTTGTCCAAATAATCCAAACCCTAATCCAAAAATTACAAGTCCAATTATCATTGTAACAACTATTTGAATTGGAAGCTCCATTGCTAGCTTATTTTTACTAATTCTAACCATTTTCACAAACTAAAATCAAATGATTTTTTTGAGTCTAAAAAATCAGTTGCCCTAAAAGATAAAATCATAACTCCTCCTTCCATTTCACAAATCAAATCTTTCATCCCTTCATCAGATCTAAGCATCTTAAAAGATTTCAGTTTAGAAAATTGTTTTATATTTGCAATAAACCAAGAGTTTTGCAGTTTTGCATCATCTTTTGATTTAAATGCATCTTTTTCTCTAAATCCTACTTGAAAAAGAGGTTTGCCATTTGCAACACTTAATGAACTCTCATCTTCAACATTCTTGAATAAGTTTTCTTTCCCAAATATATTAACAAGTTCATTATAATTTTCTTGAGCTTCAGAAAAGAACCTATCAATTTCTTCATTTTGTTTAGAACTAATTTCATCAATTGTTGCAAATTCATCATCCTCATCTTGAGTTTCATATTCAGAAATTTTCTCAACTTCAGGTAGCTTTTTGGTTTCAGGTTCAACTTTTTTTTCTTTAATAACTTCAACTTGGACAGGCGTTAACTCTTTTTCACGTTTATCAAGAAGATTTCTTACTCTGTTAATTTCATCAACAGAACTCAATGTTGCAACAAACTCTTTTGGCGAAATAATTGTTTCTGAAGCTCCAAAATTTTCTTCAATTTCTTCACTTTCTCCATTCATCATAGAATCAAGTTTTCTTTGCTCTTCTTCACTTAAATTGTGATCTTCATCATTAGCAGAAAAAAAATTTTTGAAAAATCCCATAGAATTCCATTTAGAAACTGAATTTAAAAGAAGTTGTACAAACAGAAAGTAGAAACTACTAATAAAGACATAAACATTTATAAAACTATAAATTTAGCCTTTATCTATGACAAAACTCTCAATTGAAGACGTTGCAACATTTTGTAAGAAAAAAGGATTTGTATTTCAAGCAGCGGAGATTTATGGAGGACTTTCAGGGTTTTTTGATTTTGGTCCACTTGGAGTTGAATTGAAGAATAATATAAAAAGAACATATATGAAAGAATTCGTTCATAAAAAAGATAATATTGTGGCTCAGGATGGAGCAATTATTACTAATCCAAAAGTGTGGAAAGCATCAGGGCATGTGGATAATTTTGCAGATTTAATTATAACAACAAAAACAACAAAAACAAAACTTAGGGCAGATCATTTTATTGAAGATGAATTAAACATTCCTGCTGATGGTATGTCTGCTAAAGAGATTAACGAATTAATAAAAAAACACGACTTAAGGTATAAAGGAGAAGAACTTGAGGAAGTTAAAGACTTCAACTTAATGTTTGAGGCTCAAATTGGTGCAGACCCATCCAAGAATTCAACAAGTTATCTAAGGCCTGAAACATGTCAGTCAATTTTTCCAAATTTCAAATTAGTTGCTGATGTTTCAAGAGCAAAATTGCCTTTTGGTATAACTCAGGTGGGTAAAGCATTTAGAAATGAAATTTCTCCAAGAGACTTTGTTTTTAGATGTAGAGAATTTGAACAAATTGAAATGGAATATTTCTTTAATCCTAGTGAAGAGTGCAAAGAATTCCAAGATAAACATAAAAAACTCAAAGTTCAATTACTTTCAGCAAAGACCCAAGATGAAGGAAAAGAAACAATGGAAGAAATTACTATTGAGGAAATTGTGAAGAGAGGAATTATTAACGAAACTCACGGTTTTCTGGCTGCAGAATTTATGATTTGGTTAACTGAGAAAATTGGGCTTGATTCCAAGAATTTAAGACTTAGAGAACATGTTTCAACTGAACTTTCACATTACTCAAGAGGTACAGTTGACATAGATTATAATTATCCTTTCGGTTTCAAAGAGATGATAGGTATTGCAAATAGGGGTGACTTTGATTTGAAACAACATCAAGAACATTCAAAATCAAAACTTGAGTTTTTTGATGAAACATCTAAAACAAAATTAATTCCTCACGTTATAGAACCTTCTATGGGTATTGAGAGATTTTTCTTTGCAGTTCTTTATGAATCATATGAAGAAGATAAAGAAAGAGGAAATATTGTTCTTAAAATATCAAATACTTTAGCACCATACAAAGTTGCAGTCTTTCCTTTAATGAATAAACCTGAACTGACAAGTATTGCAAGAAAAATTCATGAAGAATTATTAGAAGAAGACATTGTATCATTTCTTGATGTGAGTGGTTCCGTTGGAAAAAGATACGCAAGGCAAGATGAGATAGGAACTCCATATTGTCTAACTGTTGATTATGAATGTATTGAAGAAGGTAAAGAGAAAGGAACAATAACAATTCGTGATAGAGATTCAACAAATCAAAAGAGAATAAAAACTGAAAATATTCAAGACACAATTAGGAGTTTAATTAAAGGAAAAATAGAGTTCAAAGATTTATAAAATGAGAGATGATGTTATAAAACTTTTAGAAAAAGAACTAAAAATAAAAAATCTAGATTCACTTTTAGAAGTTCCAAAAATCAGAACTCAAGGAGACTTATCATTTCCTTGTTTCATATTATCTAAAGAATTAAAAAAAGCTCCAAATGAGTTAGCACAAGATTTAGCACAAAAATTAAAACCTAGTAAGTCTATTTCAAAGATTCAAGCAATTGGCCCATATCTAAATTTTTTTTATAATAATAATCAAGTAATAGAAGAGATTTTTAAGAAAATTGAAAAAAAGCAAATTTTCAAAGTTAAATCAGAAAATCCACAAAAAATTCTAATTGAGTACCCTTCACCAAATACAAACAAAGCACTTCACATAGGGCATACAAGAAATATGCTACTTGGAAATACTTTAGGAAATCTTCTAAGTAAAACAGGTCACAAAATAATTCGAATTAATTTGAATAATGATAGAGGTATTGCAATTTGTAAAGCAATGCTTTCATATAAACTATTTGGAAAAAATCAAGAGCCAAAAGATATGAACTTAGAGCCAGATGAGTTTGTGTCTCACTGGTATGTTAAATTCGGTGAAGAATGTAAAAAGAATTCTAATCTTGATAAGGAAGCTCAAGAAATGCTTTTGAAATGGGAAGAAGGAGATAAAGAAACAAGAGCACTTTGGAAAAAATTAATGAAGTGGGTTTTTCAAGGCTACAAAGAAACTTACAAAGATTATAAAGTTCAAAAATTTGACAAAGAATATTTCGAATCTGAAATTTATGACAAAGGTAAAGACATTGTACTTGATGCTTTGAAAAATAAAGTTAAAGGTTTTGGAAGAGAAGAAGATGGTGCAACTTTTGTTGATTTAGAAGATAAAAAACTAGATAAAAAATATCTTTTAAGAGGAGATGGAACAACTCTTTACATGACTCAAGACTTATATTTAGCCAAATTAAAACAAGATGAATTTAAGGCAGACAAATACATATTTATAGTTGGTGAAGAGCAGCAATATCATTTCAAAGTCCTTTTTGAAATTTTAGATAGACTAGGGTTTGAAGGAAATAAAAAGAATGTCCATTATTCTTATGGTTATGTTTATGATGATAAAGGAAAAAAATTTTCCTCAAGGCTAGGAAATACAGTTGGAGCAAGAGACATTCTAAATCAAATGATTCAAAAAGCCAAAGAGAATTTAAAAGATAAAGAATTGACCAAGAATCTACCTGAAAAAGAATTGGACAGAAGAGCAAAGGTAATAGGTTTTGGAGCTTTATCATTTGTATTTCTAAGAGCAAACCCCCAAAGTACAATTAATTTTGACATAAATAAAGCACTTAGTTTTGAAGGAGAAACAGGGCCTTACATTCAGTATACTTATGCAAGAATTAAATCAATTTTAAGAAAAGCAGAGTATAAGAAATCAAAAATAAATGTAGAGGTTTTCAAAGAAAAAGAAATTGAATTAATCAAAGAGCTTGGAAAATATGATGAAATTGTAAAAGAGGCTGAAGAAAAATATAAGATATCTCACATTGCACTTTATCTTCTAAATCTAGCTCAAATGTTCAATGATTTTTATCAAAATATTTCAGTTCTAAATGCAGAAAGTGCAGAATTAAAACAATCAAGATTAGTATTGTGTGATTATACTAGTCAAATTATTAAAGAAGGATTATCTATTTTAGACATTGATGTTCTTGAAGAGATGTAGAAATATTTTAAAAAGAGAATGAATCAAAAAGGAATATGAACGACAAAACAAGAAGAACTTTAGATGGCGTTGGAAGTAGAATCAGAGAATACTTTCCAAGAGAGGTTAGAGATAATCTTGAGACAACAATTAGAGAAAATGAAGTTTTAGTAAACTTGAGTAGTATTGGAGTAAGATATACTACGGGAATTTTAGAAGGTTTTTATAATGGAGATTGTGTAATTTCAAGGCATTGCAATAAAATGTCACATTTGCCAGGTGCTATGGGCCAAATTTTTGGAGAACTTAGAAAATATCTCTAAAATAAAAAGTTTTTTAAGTGTTAAAGTTACAAAACTTATATGACATTAGAAACAGATAAAAACGCAATAGAAGGTATGTTCAAAACAGTTGAAAATTTCAAAAAAGAAATAAAAAAAGATGCAAATTTTAGTGCAGAATTTAGGTCTTTAGAAAATTGGATGGAAAACTTAACAGACATAACTGCAAGTGAACATTATTTTACCCTTCAAAGTTTGATTGAAGATATGAGAATTAATTTAAACAATCCTTTTTCTCTTATATCAGTAGTTGATGATTATGAAAAAACTCTGAACAAACTATATGAGGAGTTAGGGTATAGAATCAGGGACAGCCAAAGAAAAGCTGCTTAAACATCACTTTTTTTTACACCAAATCTTTTTAAAAAAGAATCATATAAAATTCTTATGTTACAAAAACTCTACGATCTTGTTTTTGGTCTTGATGAATTTGAAAAAACAAAAATAGATTTAAGATTTGATTTAATTGAAGAAATTTTACCTAAAATTCATATTAATACAATTCAAGATTTTGACCTTCTAGAATCATGCATTTTCAAGATAAAAGACCAATTAAGAATTAGAAGTTCTAATTTGAACAGGATAATTAATGATCCGAAAAAAAATTTAACAAAAACAAAAGTTGAAAATTATTTGAACATATTATCTTCTTTAAGAAAATCATTTTTACATGAAGCATTTGATGCTATAAGGCCAGAAATTCAAAATATTGAAGCGTCTCAAGAACCAATTATCCAAGAAAAAGAAGAACTTAATCAAGAATCAAAAAAAGAAACATCTAAAAGAGAGTTAGAAATCATAAGTAACGCTAACTACGCCGTAAAATTAAAAAATGCATCACCTCAATATTTAGAAGTTACTTTTTCAAAGGAAATTGATTTGAATCTTCTAAAAACTTTAAGTTCAATAGTATTTGAAGTTTTCAAAGCTCAAGGAACAAATATAATAATTGAGAATAATATTGGAAGAATCTATCCAAGGTTCCAATCAGACAATCTATTTACACTTCCAACTATAGATGTTGATTTAGATGAAATTGAGAGAAAATTAAAAAAAGAAGAAAAACAAACTAAAGAAGAGTCTATTGACTATTATCCTGTTGAAGAAAAGCAAGAAATCAAAACTCACAAAAAACAAGAGGATTCACTTGATGAATTGATTTCGGGAATTGAAAAGAAAAATCATACTCCAACACACAAACCTGAAGAAATAAAAGAAGATATTAACATCATAAAAACAGAACCAATTGAGATAGAAAAAGATAATGTAAAAAAAAATGAAATAGAAATTGAAAAACAAGAAGAAACAATTTCAAAAGAAATAAATCAAAATTTCGAAATTTACAGAGATGAACATATAAGAGCTTTTCTAAGAAAAACTTCGAAAGCTAAAGGAGAATTGCTTGTAGAAACAATTCAAAAGAAGCCCCTAGGAGCTCTTTCAGAACAGGAACTCTCATACATAACCATTTTTACAAAAATTTTCTCATCAGTTGTATTTGAGACTTTAAATGCAAAAGGAACAAACGTTATTTGGGACATGTTAGATTCTCAAATTCATATCATTCCAAGGGATGATAATGATTCTTTAGGTTTAAGTTGGAATCCTAAGAAGGATTCTGATGAGTTTTTGGAACAAGTAAGAAGCAAATTAATTGCCAAAATGCAAGGTGAGCTTCAAGATGAAATATCTCTAAAAGAAATAAAACAAGAAGCTAAAATGCCTTCTAAGGACGCATCTCCTAAAGAAAAGGCAGATTTCATACTTGATGCTCTTAAAAGAATCCCTTAATGGTGATAGTAATATTTAAAAACAAAATCTTTTTTCCGTTATTTATGAGAAAACGTCCATTGCGGTCAGAAAAAGTTTCCTTTCTCTTAGAAAATAAACATTACAGGAGACTTCACTTAATGCTATATTTATTCAGTGTTATAGTTATAGTATTGATTTATTTTATGTTTATTATGCTTTTTTCAAATATCTTCCCAATTGTAATTGTTGGAATTATATCCTTAATTATTGGTATAGCACTTGTATTTAAAAGAGACAAATTAGTTTTAACAATTAGTAATAAACTTCAAGAAAGAAAAATTAAAGAGCACAAGAAAGCAAATAAGCACGGTTTGCACTCAACTTTAAGAAAAATTACTCCAAAAAGAAAAAAAAAAATTAATGTGACGCCAAGGGCATCAGTTAAAGATCATATTAACCATCTTAAAGGAAAACTTTCTAAAAAGAAGAAAGGAAAAGATGATTATATCGAATTAAAGTGAATCAAGAGCTTGGTTAGCTAAGGCATCAGCTTGGGAATTTTCTTCTCTTCTAACCCAAGTAAAACTAACACTCAAATCTTTGATTAATTCCTTACATTCTTTAAATAAAGGAATAATTGTTGGAGCTTTAACTTTATAATTTCCATTTAATTGTTCTACAAGTAATTTAGAGTCTGCATAGAATCTAGCATTAGTATATTTATGTTCAATCATCCATTTTAATGATTCAAGAACTGCTGTGTACTCAGCCTCATTGTTTGTTTTTTCTCCAATATACTTAGAAATTTGATCAATTATAATACCATTTTCTAGGATCACAGCTCCAATTGATGCTTTCCCAGGGTTTCCTCTTGAAGCTCCGTCTGTGAAGATTGAAAGTGTCATAGAATCAACTCAAATCAAGAGTTTATAATAATTTTTAATTCTTAAGTACATAAACAAAATACTTTTTCTTTTCAAATACAATCTCTTCTGTATCTTCAATTTTAATTTTGTACTTTTTGAGTATTTTTTCACTTAATCTATGTTCACAGATAATACCAGTTTTCTTTTTCACAATATAACTCGATTGATAAATAAACTCTTTTTGTAAACTCTCAAATTGTTCTTGATTTTCAAATTTCAAATAACTAAGTGCATAATCAACAGATTTTTCATCAAACTTTACATCAACCCAGTCTAGATTGTATTGAGAAATTTTAGGTTTAACTTTTGTATATGCTAAATTTTCTTTAACACGTCTAAATTCTCTTGAATTTTGAACAACTCCAATAAATTTATTTTCATTTTTTACACTTTTAGGAATTGAAATTGAAGAAAATTTTTTACAAAAAGGTAATTTAAATCTTTTTTGAATATGCATAGGTTCTCCAAGTGATGAATATTCAATTATTAATTCTCCAAAATTAGCAACCATATCTATCATTGCAAATTTTTTACTATTTCCAATTACTTTTTTATACAAATATATTGCAATAAGTGAGGGTAATGAATTTTTTTCATCATGGATTCTCCAATCTCTTTGACTCAATTCAAATCCTACTAAGTCTTCATTTTCTAGAACAATATGCTCAATACATCTAGAATAATAATAAAGGCTTGAAAACACTTCATTTATTTTCTTTTCATTAAATTCAATTTCAAGTTCTGTTGAAGATTTTTTTTTTGGTTTTATCTTTGTTAATTTAAAAATTTCATCGAAAGCAAATTCAAGCATAAAATCCTTTGTTGAAATTAAAAGAGTGACCATTATTTTTTTGTTATTATATAACCAGTTTTTGAAGCTTTGTCATCTTTAATTTCATATCCTTTTTCTAATATTTCGTTCCTAATCTTATCACTTAATGTCCAATCTTTTTTATCTCTTGCTTTTACTCTATTCTCTGCAAGTTTGATAATTTCTAAAGGCACATTTTCTTGTTTTTCTAAAAGC
Source organism: Candidatus Woesearchaeota archaeon (assembly GCA_041631255.1). Classification (GTDB taxonomy): domain Archaea; phylum Nanobdellota; class Nanobdellia; order Woesearchaeales; family UBA583; genus UBA583. The sequence goes on from JBFKKL010000002.1 coordinate 21,841, forward strand.
CCTAAAACTGAATCTGTTTTTTTCATGAAATCCTTTGCAAGTTCAATGTCTTCGTTTGACATTTTTTCCAACTTATTGAACTCATTCATAAATTCATGAACAGAAGCTAAACTTTCAGGAGTGTTTAAATCATCTTTAAGTGCTTTCTCAAATTCATCTAGTTGTATATCATAAATTTCTTTAACTGAAGCTTTAACATTAGAAGATTTAATACTATCAAGTCTTGAATAGAAATCATTAATTTTCTGAATAGTTTTTTCTGAAGCGTCAAGCATTGAAAGTTCAAACTGTGTTTGTTTTCTGTAATGTGATCTTAAGATAAATTCTCTAAATGCTATAGGACTATATCCTTTATCTATTAAGTCTTGAATTGAATAAGCGTTTCCAAGTGATTTTGAGAACTTCTCAGTTTTTCCTGTTAAATGTTCATTATGCATCCAAAATTTAACTTCCTTAACATCTCCAGAACACTCATTTTGCGCAATTTCATTTTCATGGTGAATAGGAACATGATCAATTCCACCTGTATGAATATCAAATTTATGTCCTAAATACTTTCTTGACATAGCAGAACATTCAATGTGCCATCCAGGAAATCCTTGTCCCCAAGGACTCTCCCATTTCATTATGTGATTTTTATTGTCTCCAGTTAGAAATTTCCAAAGTGCAAAGTCTTGTGGATTCCTTTTTTCTGAATTCACATCAACTCTTGCTCCTGCCTTTTTATCTTCAATTTTTTGTCCAGATAATTTCCCGTAATGTTTAAATTTAGAAACATCAAAATAGATTCCGTCACTTGTTTTGTATGTAAATCCTCTTTCTTCAAGATGTTTAATCATATCAATTTGTTCTTTAATGTGTTCAGTTGCTCTTGGCAAATATTTAGGTTTTATTATATGTAATTTTTCTAAATCATTTAAGTATTGTTCTTCATAATATTTAGCAATTTCATAAGGGTCTTTGTTCTCTTTCTTTGATGCTTTAAGCATCTTATCTTCTCCTTCATTTTCATCACTAACTAAATGTCCAACATCTGTGATATTTACAACATCAATTACTCTATACTCAAAATATCTAAGGACTCTTTTTAGAACATCTGCAAAAATAGCAGCTCTCATGTTTCCTATGTGTTGAGTTGAATAAACTGTAGGTCCACAAGAATAAACTTTAACTTCTCCCTTTTTCAAAGGCTTGAAATATTCCTTTTTTCGAGTTAAAGTATTGTAAAATCTTAAATTCATAATTTAGAACAAGTTTATGTAATTTATATAAGTTTAGTTGAACTTAAAAGAAAAAAGAATTAATTTACAATTTGTAAATCTACAAACATTGTTTTTTGAATTGTTGTACCATCGGGTTTATATTCAAATTTTAAAGAGAACTGACTTCCATCAGCACATGAACCAGGAATTTGAATTACGGCAGGAACTGCTTCAACACTAGCAGCAGGAACTGTAACATCTTGTACAAAAATGTTAGTTGCCTCAAAGCAAGAGTTAGCTGCTCCAATTGCAGTAACTGAAGTTGTAATTTGTGCAGTTGTCCCTAGTTCTAAAGGCGCATCTTGAACATTTTGAACTTTAAAGAAAATTCTTCTAGAATCTCCAGGTCCCATTTTAAGAGTTTCAGGTGAAACTGCAAACACTCCTGATTTTCCAATTGCTGCTTGTTTATCAGCAGTTTCAGTCTCTGAAAGTTGCCCTTCGAACTGTGAACTTGCTTGCCCAATAAGTCCTGTTACAAATGAAATAACAAGTCCAATTACAACAAGTCCAATAATAAGCATAATAATCAGGTTAAGAGACATCTCAACCGCTCCTTTTTTCTGATATTTAGATACCATAGACCAAATTTGACAATTTAGTTTTAAATAGATTTCTCGTAATTACAAGGAGTGACAGCTCAAATTACAACAAAAATTTATAAGAAACTTAAACAAAAAACTATTATGACACAAAAAGTAACTCCTTGGGATGTTGAAGGAAAAGTTGATTACGAAAAATTAATCAAGGAATTCGGAGTAAATAAACTTTCAAAAGAAAATTTGGATTATTTAGAAAATTTAGCAAAGAAAAAGAATTTACCCCTTCATCTTTACATAAGGCGTGGCCTATTTTACGCCCATAAAGATTTCAATAAGATAATTGAAGATCACAAACAAGGAAAACCATTTTTTTTATATACTGGAAGAGCGCCAGGGGGAAGTGTACACATAGCACATTTAATTCCTTTCCAATTCACAAAGTATTTACAGGATCTTTTCGATTGTAATTTATATATTCAAATTCCAGATGATGAGAAATATTTGTTCAAGAAAGATTTAGAAAGAAAACAAATTGAAGAGATGGTGAAATATGATTTAGAGGATATTGCAGCTTTGGGCTTCAATAAAGATAAAACTTTCATTTTTAAAAACTCAGAATTTATCCACAAAATTTATGATTTATATATGCAAACTGCAAAAAAAATTACATTTTCACAAGCAAGAAATACTTTTGGTTTCACAAATGATTCAAATATAGGTATGATTAATTATCCTGCACTTCAAATAGTTCCAACTTTTTTCGAAAAAAATAGATGTTTAATTCCTTGCGGTATAGATCAAAACCCTTATTTCATGCTCCAAAGAGATTTTGCAGAAAAATTGGGTTACAAAAAGAATGCAACAATTCTTTCAAGGTTTTTAACTTCTCTAACTGGGCCGATAGGAAAAATGTCAGCATCAGACCCTAGTAAAGCAATTCTTTTGACAGATGAACCAAATGTTGTAAAGAAGAAAGTAAATAAATATGCTTTTTCAGGAGGTCGTGAAACTTTAGAGGAACATAGAAAACTAGGAGGGAATACTAATATTGATGTTTCATATCAATGGCTCTATAACATGTTTGAAGAAGATGATAAGAAAATAGAAGAAATCAAGAAAGGATATGAAAAAGGAGAAATTCTTTCAGGGGAAATGAAAGCTATGTTAATTGAAAAGATTAATTCATATCTAGAAAACCATAGAAAAGCTAAAGAGAAAGCAAGAAAAGAGAAATTATTGGAGATTTACATGCACAAAGGAAAATTAGCTCAGAAAATGTGGAATAGATAAAATACATACAATAAACTATATAAATGATTTCAAATTATTTTTACCTATGTCAGATATTAAATTAGCTCATGCAGGTTCACTAAGAGCAGGAAGTTACATTCTAATTGAAGGAGAACCTTGTATTGTGAAAGATACTCAAACGTCAAGACCAGGTAAACACGGTCATGCTAAAGTAAGAATCAAGGCAACTCATATTATTACTGGATCAAACAAAGAAGTTGTTAAACCAGGACATGATAACGTTGAAGTTCCAATTATTAACAAAAAGAATGGGCAAGTGCTTTCAGTTACAGGAAATGATGTTGAGATGATGGACATGGAAACATTCGAAAACATTATGGCTGATTTAAGTATTGCTGATGAAGAAGTAAGAGACAAAGTACAAGCAGGTCAGACAGTTCAATTTTGGCAAGTTGTAGGTAAAATCATTATTAAACAAATTATTCAGGAGGCTTAAAGAAAATGGCACAATTCGCAGAAGCAGAAGCAAGATTATTTGGGTCAATGTACGTTTGCAGAAAATGTGAATCAAGACAAAGAGTCCCAATTAACAAGATTTTAGCAGGAAAAGGTGTTTGCAGAAAATGTTCTGCAAAACAATTAAGGCCTGTAAGAAGAGTTTCTAAAAAGTAATTTCTTTTTAGATTAACAAAAGTTTATAAATATTTAACTTCAGAGATTTTTAACACTAAAAAAATGGCAGGTTTTCTTAATTTCAAAAAAAGAGAAGAATTCGTAGAAGATGATTCAGGAGATTATCTTTCAATTACTGAAACAGGACCTAAAGGGGGAGCAGAAGAAGGAGAAAAAGAACTTGACGTTAGAGTCTTTGTTTTAGATGATTACGAAAATATCCGAGATATTCTAGATGTAATTAGAAATGAAAGAACTATGTGTCTAATTGATATTCATCTACTTAGGAACAAAGATCCAGATGAGTTAAGAAGGGCAATTGACAAATTAAAGAAAACTGCTGAAGCCGTAAGTGGGGAAATCGTTGGATTCCACGAAAATTGGATTTTATCCGCTCCAAAGAATGTTCACATTCACAAAGGAAGAAATTAATTAATTTCTTTATTCCATATTTTTAAAAATAAAACTTAAAGATTTTTAAACAAAAATTAAAGTTTCAAACTCATTAAATCATAAGTTGAAGTAGTATTCTCAAAAGTATCTTTTGCTTCTTGCTCAATCTCTTTAACATCTTTATATCTCTGGGAAAAGTGTGTAATAATTAAATGTTTCACATTATTTTCACGAGCAATTTCAGCCGTCTCTTTAGCAGACATATGATCGTATTCTTCAGCTTTATGTCCATGTTTTTCAAAAACATAAGTTGCTTCCATAATTAAATGGTCAGAGTTCTTAGCAAGTAAATTAACTCCAGTACAAGGTCTTGTATCAAATACAAAAGTTATTTTCTGTCCTTCTTTTTTGTAAGTTAATTCTTCAGGCATAATTTTTCTTCCATTAATTTCAATTGGAAGGCCCATCTTAGCTCTAGCAAGCATAGGTGACTGTTCAAGTCCCAAAATTTTAGCTTTATCTTTATCTATATTATAAGTATCCTTCTCTTTGAAAGAATAACCAATGCAAGGCACACTGTGATTCAATTTAGCGCAAGTAACTTCATACCCTCCAGCTTCTAAAACTTTCACAATTGAACCCTCTTTAGGTTTAAATTCGAAAACATTAATTGGTAATTTAGAATCAAATATTGAGCATTTAAGCATATGATCAACATATTTTTTAGTATCTTTAGGTCCATAAATGTTAATTTCTTCAACGTTTTGAGTATTAGAAAGTGTTTGAATTAATCCTGGAAGTCCTAAAACATGGTCTCCGTGCCAGTGTGAAATAAAAATATGTTTCAATTTTCCAATAGGAAGTTTCATTTTTTCAATTTGAAGTTGTGTGCTTTCACCACAATCAAAAAGAAATAATGTTCCACTGTATTCTAAAGCAACACTCAAATGGTTTCTATCTTTAGTTGGAACCATACATCCAGTTCCCAAAAAGTGTAGTTTAGTTGTCATATAAAGAAAAAAGAATACTTTATTTATAAAAGAGACCATAAGACATAAATATGTAATAGACTATTATCAGATATGGTAAATTGGGCTTTAAGACCTTATTCAAGATTATCTTCATTAATTCAAGAAGGTAATTTAAGAACTTTTTCAAATGAAGAAGATAGGTATTCAGATCTTTATTTATTTGATGCAAATAATCAAACTAACTATGTAGGAAGAATTTCTATTAAAAATTCAAGAAGAAATGGTGATAGAATTTCTAATGGTGCTTTAATAAAATTTGATGCATTCCTAAAAGATTTCATTTGTACTCAAGTTTGTTTTTTTGAAGAAGGTCACGCACTAGGAAAAGTATTTGGTTCAAAAGATAAGGAATTTTCAACTATTGAACTTTCAGACTTAGTGTCCACAGCAAAATATGGCCACTATGGCGATTTATTAAAAAATTTAAGTCATATTCATAATTTTCTTAGCGGTTTTGGAGATGAAAAGAGTTTAGAACAAAGAGTTTCAAGAACAATTGAAGAGCTCGAAATAATTTTTACACCTTTCCCTCAAATGATTAATTATAAGTTTGTATCTAGGAGAAAGAAAGACAGAAAAAGAGAAAAAAAGTATTTTTATCTTAATTCAAGAGCATTTTGAGTATTAATTGGATTTTGAAATAAAGTACTTAATCCTAAACTCTCAGCAAATGTTGGAAGTGGTCCATAGTCAATAACTACAACATCCCCAGTTATGTTTTTCAAATCTGCAATTGCATCAGGATAATATCCAATTTCATCAATAAAACCAATTTCTTTAGCTTGCGATCCTAAGAAAATTTCTCCTGTAGCATAATTCTCAACATAATCGTATGTCAGATTTCTAGAAGCTGCAACATGATTAATAAATTGTGAATGGATTTCATCAAGTAACCCTTGAATAATTTCTTTTTCTTCTTCGGTCATTTCTTTGTATGGTGTTCCTAAATCCTTATATTGTCCTGAAACTAATCTTCTATATGTAATATTGTACTCTTCAATAAATTCTTCAAAAGAAAGCCCGGCTGAAGTAACTCCAATACTTCCAACTGTTGACATTGATGACGCGTAAATTTTGTTCGTAGAGACCGCAACCCAGAAAGCTCCACTAGCTCCAACATCATTAATTAAAGCATAAACAGGTTTTTCTTCTTTCAAACTCTCAATTGCTTTTGAAATTTCTTCAGACGCAACAGGGCTCCCTCCCGGAGAGTTGATGTCAAGTAAAACAGCTTTAACAGAAGTGTCATCTTTTAATTCATATAATTGATTAGCAATTTCTCTTGATGAAATGCTAGCTCCAAAAAGTGAAACTTCTTTTTCAGTTGATATAGCACCAGACAAAGGAACTACTGCAATTTTAGGAGTTAATGAATAAGTAATACTTGATATCATTGAGCTAATAAGAAAAAAAATTAATAGGATCAATAAAATATTTCTAAATGAGAAAAGAGGTTTTTTCTTATCTCCATCATCTTTTTTATAACGTACATAATCTGCCATACTATCTACTTTTTCTTTGAGTTAATAAATATTTTGGAATTAGGTTGGACAACCTTTTTAAACTCACTTAAAATTATTTTAAATACCTTAATTTTCGTGAGAGTAGCGAAGTGGTCAAACGCGACCGACTCAAAATCGGTTCCATATGGTTCGAGGGTTCGAGTCCCTTCTCTCACAGATATTCTAAATTTTTAAAGAACTTAAGCTTATAAAACTACAATTATTACATATCATATGACAATTGACACATTCTCTGTTGATAGAAGCAAGTATGATAATGCTGATAATGTAAAAGCAAAATATACTGCAAAACCGGGCCTAAACGAGAGTGTAGTACGTAAAATCTCTAAAGATAAAAAAGAACCAGAATGGATGTTAAATAAAAGGTTAAAAGCTTTAGAATTATTTCAGAAAACAAAAATTCCAACTTGGGGTCCAGATTTAAAAAATTTAGATTTAGATAAAATAGTTTACTATGTTGATCCAAACGCTAAAGAATCAAAAAGTTGGGATGATGTCCCTGAAGATATTAAGAAAACATTTGATAGGTTAGGAATTCCTCAAGCAGAAAGAGAAGCACTTTCAGGAGTTGGAGCTCAATATGATAGTGTAGTAGTTTACCACAATCTAAAAAAAGAGTGGGAAGATAAAGGAGTTATCTTTGAGAATATGGATAACGCTGTTAAGAAATTTCCAGAACTTGTAAAAAAATACTTTATGACTTCCTGTGTTCCAGTTAACGATCATAAATTTGTAATGCTTCACGCAGCAGTTTGGTCAGGAGGAACATTCATTTACATTCCACCTAAAGTTAAAGTAGACATTCCTCTTCAAGCATATTTTAGGATGAATCAAGAGGGAGGAGGACAATTTGAGCATACTTTAATTATCGCAGATAAAGGTTCAGAAATTTCATACATAGAAGGATGTTTTACAAAAGGTAATTTAGTTCAAACTGAAAACGGTCAAGTTCCAATTGAAAGAATTAAACAAGGAGAATTAGTTTTATCTCATGATGGAACTTATCACAAAGTAAAAAAAGTTTTATCACATAATTATTCTGGAGAAATCTTCAAGATTTCTTGCTATGGAGATTCAACTCAAGATATCGAAACAACATTTGAACATCCTTTTCTTTGGGTTAAAAGGGAAAGGAGTAACGAGAAAAATAGGAGTTGGAAAAAAGAATGGAATATTCCAAAGTATGTGTCTAAAGGAGATTACCTTTGTATTCCAAGAATCAAGAAAATTGAGATTCAATCTAAAAGAAAATTTAAAATAAAAGAGTTTATAGGAAGAAAGCAGGGATATAAAGATGTATATAAAGTTGTAAAAACAGATAAAGATTTTTTTAAATTAGTTGGGTATTATCTTGCAGAAGGGAGTATCTCTAAAGGTTCATATCTTAATTTTTCTTTTGGAAGTCATGAAAGAGACCTTATAGAAGATGTAAAAAAACTTATGAAAAATGTTTTTGGAATTGAAAAATCTTATGAGGCAATTCACGAAGTAAATAATGGGACTAGTGTTGTTTTTTCAAGTGTTGAATTTTGTAGAATATTTGAACAATTTGGAAAATCTTGTGATACTAAAATACTTCCAGAATGGGTTTTGTTTGAGGATTTTGAAAAACAGAAGGAACTTCTGAAAGCTTATTGGCTTGGAGATGGAAATTTTTACAGTAAGAGAACGGCTGTAAAAGGTTTTTTAAAAGAAGTGATAAGAACAAACACTATATCTGAAAAATTAGCAAAACAAATAAGAAACATGTACATTAGATTGGGAATTCCGGCATTTATAAATAAAAGAGATAGGAGTAAAGAAGGGAGAAAAACTATGTTCACAATAGGCATTTCAGGATACTATCTTAAAGAAGTTGGAAAAATTTTAGGGTTAAAATTAGAAGACAAGATAAATGGCAAAAAAAGGGCAAGTATGTTTCACATTGATGAAGAGTATCTTTATGTTCCAATCAAATCAATTAGCAAAAGAAAGACAAATAAAGAAAAAGTATACAACTTCTCAATTTCTAAAACTGAAACATATACTGTGGCCGGAGTTACAGTTCATAATTGCTCAGCGCCAAGGTTCAACTCGAACGCACTTCACGCGGGGTGCGTTGAACTTCACGCTCTTGAAGGCGCTAAAATAAAATATTCTAGTATAGAAAATTGGTCAAAAAATACGTACAATTTAAATACAAAAAGGGCAATTGTTCACAAAAATGCGCAAGTAGATTGGGTTAATGGAAACTTAGGTTCAGGAAGGACTATGCTTTATCCATGTTCAATTCTTCTAGGAGAGAATTCAAGAACTCAAAGTTTAGGTATTGCTTTTGCAGGGCAAGATCAAAATCAAGATACAGGGACAAAAGTAATCCATATAGGAAAAAATTCATCATCTTTAATTAGAGCAAAATCTATTTCTAAAGATGGCGGAATTTCAACTTACAGAGGACTTGTGAAAATTTCAAAATTCGCAAGTGGCGCTATATCTAGTGTTGATTGTGACGCTTTAATGGTAGGAGAGAATTCAATTTCAAAAACTATTCCTCAGATGGAAACTCAATTATCAGATTCTCAAATTAATCATGAAGCAAAAACAGGAAAGATTGGAGAAGAAGAATTATACTATTTAAAATCCAGAGGACTTAATGAAGAGGAAGCAAAACAGATGATAGTTTCAGGTTTCATAGGCCCAATTGTGAAAGAATTACCACTTGAATACGCAGCAGAGTTAAACAAATTAATACAACTTGAAATGGAATCAACTTTAGGATAAAATGGTTAGATCAGAATTAATAAATATTGAAAGAGAAGTAGAAACTAGAACAAACAATTCAAAATTCAAAGAAATTAAAATTGAGAAAAATTCCAATCTAATTATTAAAGAAAATACTAAAATCATTTGTGAGAAAAATTCCAATTTAGAGTTATTAATTGAAGATAAAGATCACATAGAAATAAATATCCAAATAAAGAGAAACGTAGAAATTAATTTAACAACTTTTATCAAAGGAGAAAATCAGTCAATCAAATTAAGTATGGAATTAGAAGAAAAATCAAAATTAAATCACTATCAAAATATATTAAATAATTTTTATCTAAGAACAAATATTGAATTAAAAAAATTTTCAATATATAATTTGAATTCTTCTTATTTATCTTCAAAAAATAAGTCTGTGATTCTAAATATTGTTGACCATAAAGAAGAGAACTCAGAATCAAATATTAGCAGTCAAGGGATAGCACTCGAAGAATCTATGGTTGTACATAATACAGATGTAAAAATAGAAAGCAAAGCAAAAAAATCTTTTTCAAAACAAGTGATGAAAAATTATACTTTTTCAGATAAAGCGCATATTGAAAGCAAACCTGAGTTAGATATCGAAAACGAAGATGTAGTTTGTTCACACTCATCATCAATTTCTCAAATTCCTCAAAATCAACTTTGGTATCTCCATTCAAGAGGCTTAAGCAAAAAAGATTCATCAAAAATTTTTATAGAAAGTTTATTTGAGCAATCAACAATTGGAAATAATTCTTTTTCGAAAAATATAAAAGAAATTTTAATACAATAATTTTATAAATGAATTAAATTAGAAATTGCTATGAAAAAAGATAGCAATCATAACATTTACAAAGTCTCAACTTTCGTACTTCTAGGGCTCATTGTCTTAGTTGGAATCTATTTTGGGATGAATTCTATTCTTAATTCAAAATACGAACAAGGATTAAGTGATGGAAGTATAAAAACAGTTAACAACATACTTTCAGGAGTAGTTAATCAAGGTTACATTACATTTAATTTAGGAGAAAACAATACTGTAACTTTAGTTCCGGCTCAGCAAATTGGAGTAGCACAAGAACAATTAATTCAAACAATTCTTACAACAATTAAGACGCAAGGTTACATTCGAGTATATAATGAAACTCATGAAGTAATCTTAGTTCCAGCTCAGTCTCAACAAACTCAATAAACAATTGAGTTTATAAATAAACTTCTTTTTCTTTTAATTTATGAAAAGAAAAATCTCTATTAAAAATATTAGAGAAGAGTTTCCAATTCTAAAAAAAAAAATTAACAATCAAAATTTAATTTATGTTGATAACGCATCTTCAACTCAAAAGCCAAAAGCAGTAATTAATAAGATAAAAGAAATTTATGAAAACAATTATTCTAATGTTCACAGGGGAATTCACACATTAAGTGAGAATATGACTAAAGAATATGAAGAAACAAGAAAAACTGTTGCTAAATTCGTGAGCGCAAAAGAGAATGAAATTATTTTTACTAAGGGAACTACAAATTCAATTAATATAATTGCAAATGGGATTCAAGGAATCAAAAAAGGGGACGAGATAGTTCTTTCAATTTCTGAGCATCATGCAAATTTAGTCCCTTGGCAAGAACTTTGTAAAAGGACAGGTGCAAAACTAAAATTTATTCCTCTCAATAAAGATTTTGAAATTGACATAAGTCAAGCCAAAAAGATAATTACAAATAAAACTAAACTAGTTGCAATTAGTCATATTTCAAATGTTTTAGGTTCGATAAATGATGTTGAGAAGATAATTAAAATTGCAAAGAAAAAAGGTGCATTAGTTTTAATTGATTCTGCTCAATCAATTGTCCATAAGAAAATTAATGTAAAAAAATTAAATTGTGATTTTTTATCATTCTCTGCTCATAAAATGTATGGTCCAAACTCTTTAGGAATTTTATATGTGAAAGAAGATTTATTAGGAAAAATCAAACCTTTAGAATTTGGTGGGAACATGATAGAAGATGTAGAATTAAATTCTTCAAGTTATGCTAAAGGCTTTCAAAAATTTGAAGCAGGAACTCCTTCAATAGTTGAAGTTATAGCATTCAAAGAAGCTTTAAATTTACTAAATTCAGTGAGTGTAAAAAATATAGAAAAACATGAATTGGATTTAACAAAATATTTCCTAAAAGAAGTAAAGAAAATAAAATCATTGGAAATTTTTGGAAAAACTAAATCAAGTAATAGAATACCCGTTTTTTCATTCACAATGGAAGGTATTCACGCACATGATATAAGTTCACTTCTAGATGCACAAGGAATAGCAACACGTTCAGGGCATCATTGCACAATTCCTCTTCATAAAGAATATAATTTAAAAGCTACTACTAGAATATCTTTTGGGATTTACAATACAAAAAAAGAGATTGATTCGATAATAAAAGCTCTTCAAAAAATAGAAAAATTATCTTAAATTCACCTCTAAGTTACAACTAAACTTCTAAAAACTTGTTTACAAGGAATTTGCATGCAAAGCGATCTTCTTTCATCTTCCAGACATAAGGCAAGTGCAACTAAAGCTAAAAGGGAAGAAGAAATCATAAATACTGAACTAATTTTTGGAGGAATCAATGAAGATATAACTGAAAGCTATTTTTGGCATATGAATTTTGCTTACTATGCAAATAGAGGTTATTTCACGCTAAAACTTGAAGATCACCACTATTTTAGTGAGGTTTCCCAATTTGGAGGAAACTTAAGGCAAGTCAAAGGAGGATCAATTAGAGCTTTTCAAGAGAATTTGAATCAACTTGTCCAATTAATCAAAGTGCACATGATGCCACTTTTAAAAGAAGTAAAGGAGGCTCATTTCTATAAAACTTGGATAGACAGAATTGTTGAAAATGACATTATTGTTCAAGAAGAATTAAAGAAAACTCCGAGCGGTAATGTGAGAAAGAACAATGATAGGTTAAGAAAAGCAGAAAGTGAAAGGGACGAAGCAATTAGTCATATCAAAGATAAGTGGGTAAATGAAATTGATCAAGGAAGATTATGGCAAATGAATAAGTCAGCAGCTGAAGGAGGATTAGATTTTGCATTGCTTCCACAGTTATTTTTTGGAACTAAACTTGACAATCCACTTTATGAACTTCATAAAGAAGGTTTGACTTTAAAAGAACAACTTGATGATTACATTTACAATATTGATATAACTGAAGATGCCAAGCTACAAGTTGCAAGATTTCATTATAGGTTTTTAACTTGGCTTCCAAGTGCTATAAGAGAAACTAAAACTACATTTAATATAAAACTAGCTGCATTAAAACAATTTTACGCCCAACTTCAAATGTATATTGATTTTATGAAACCTCTTTTAAGAGAAATTTCTCAAAAAAAAGAAAGTTTTGAGAGCAATAGTATGTATAAAGGATTTGAGTCAGAACATCCTTCTTTTTTAGCTTTACTTGATACATCTCATTCATTTTCAAGACTTTTGGGAGTTAAAGGGCTTGAAAAAGACATAATTAGTTTAGAAGAATTAGAATTTTTAGAGGGAGGATTTTTTATAGAGTCAAAAGAAAATAAAAAAGGAATTATGTTTGGAAAGTGTGCAGGAAAAAATGCTTTTATAGTTGGAGATGAAACAAAATCTGATGGAATATGGTATAAAGTAAAGCTTTTTAATGGGTCAAGAGAGAATGCTGCAAAACTTTCAAAAGGAGAAGTAAATAAGTTAAAAGAAGAAATAATTCCAAGAGAAGATTTGAAAGTTTTCACAATTATTGAATTTGAATTTTCACAACAAAGAAGATCAGAACAAATTCAAACTCAGCAAGGACCTCAATTGTTACCAGTTATGAAGAATAGGATTGGATACAAAGGTTTTGCTTGGAATCTATATGAAATTGCTACATATAGACTTTCAGTAAAAGAAGAAAGTTTAGAACTTTTAGAAACATTCATAGGGGAGATCTCAGTCATAAAAGAAGAACTTCTTTATTATGTCCAAGGTATGAAAGGGGATGCACCCTGGGAAAAAGCAGAAAAATATTCACAATCAAAAAAAGAGGAAAAAAAAAGTAGTGATTCAGCGTTAGTAAAAGGTCCAATTGAAGGTTTTGGAGAATTATTTTCTCCACTAATTCCTTCATTCAAAAAAAAAGAACGAAATAGGGGAGAACTAAAAAAGAATTTTTCTGAAGCACAAGAAAGACACCATAGAATAACAAAGTTAGTTACTGCAGAAGATACTTACAAATGTTATTCAGTTCATAAAAAAACTCATGGATACATTGATATGTAAAATGAAAATTAACAAAAAAGGATCATTAGCTCAAGAAATGTTACCCTTTATAATTGGGCTTTTAATAATTTACTTTTCTCTATTTTTTTTATCCAAACTTATGATTTCAACTTCAGAGCACATAGAAAAATCTCCTCCTGAACTTACATATGAATTTCCAGCAACCTTTATTTATAGTTTTTTAAATTATGAATTAACTGATTCAGAAAAATCTCAAATGGATTTAAATCCAAACTCAACTTATTTTGTGAAAGATATTATCAAAGAAAATTCAGATAAAAATTTTAACATTCTAAAAAATAGTGTGAGAAAAAGATATCTTGATTGGTCCAATCAAGCTTTAGTTGGTACATCAACTATGCATACACAGTACAAAAAATTCTCAGGTCAAAATTATAATGTAGATTCTATTTTAGTTTTAGAAAACAACTTACAATCACCACCAAATTTAGATTTAGCAATAGAAAAAAAAAATTATGTATTTTTTTTAAAAACTAATGATGGGACATATTCTGCAATTCTTTTCAAAGAACAAAGTGGGGTATTACAATGAGAAAATCAAAGAAAGGGTTATCATTTATACTTTTGATGTCAGTTTTTACTTTTGTAGCTTTTTTAATGGCAAACATTCTTTTAATTTCTCCAGCAAGATCAAGTGTTGATGACATTGAATTTGGAGAACAGCTAAAAAAAAGCTCATTAACTCAAGCTAAACTCCCTGCAGAAGAATTTTATTTACAAAACGTAGTTGATACAGAAATAGAAGAAGTAAAAAACTATTTTTCAAAACAAAATATACTTCAATCTGGAGGCTCTTCTTGTGTTTCAACCAATTCTGAATATTGGTACGATGAAAGTCAAGGAAGTATTAATTCAACAGATTCTCAAGGAAATACTATTATTAAAAACAAATGCCTCCCAAATTTTGATTCAACGCTTTTACAAAAACTTTATGGTGAAATCGAATCTGAAATCAAATCTGAATTAGAAGATAGTAAAGATAAAAGAGGTGTTACGGACACTTCAATTTCACTTGAACTGGGACAAGACTTAGGAGCAGACATTAACCTTCAAAGTCTCTACAAAATTGAAACTTCAACTTCAACTTCAACAATTCCTTTATCTTTCACTCAAAAAATATCTTTAGAATCATATGCAAAAACTTTGGAAAATATTGTAACTAATCTTCCAAATGTTCCAATCGAATTGTCAAATGAAGTACAAATTTGTCTTGAAGGAAATTCAAATAAAACAAAAGATATTTGTATAGAAGAAATTGTTAAGAAAAGATTGGATTTAAATTCTAATGTTTCCGATTTTTCAACACGAGTAGATTATCTCAACACATTTTCTGATAAAGATTATTTCGTTTTAGATATTGGAATAGTAAATCAAAAAACAAAAAATTTAGAGTTTTCATTTAGAATTAAACTTGAAAATTCAATTCCTTTTGAATTAGTAGGTTTCAATGTTGAGAATAGTTTAAGAAATAACAATGTTCTAAAAGTTTCAATTAACAAACCTGTTGACACAACAAATTTACATGGATTTATTATTCTTTATTCATATGAAAATTTCTTTGATGAATCAAGTTATGGAAAAGAAAAGTATGATAATCTAATTCAACTATTAAAAGATAGACAAGTCCCTCCAAAATTTTCTCCAAGAGTCTCTCACTTTGAAGGAAGGACGGGTAAAAAAATTGATGAAAGTTCGCACACAATTTTTCATTCATATTCAAATTTAAATTTGAATGCACTATACATTCCTTGGGAAAATCAACAAAAAGTAGAAACTTTCATAACTCAAAATTTTAATTCAGTTTCAAATAAATATGAAATTCTAGAAAATATTCCGGTTCACGTATTCGTGTTTGCAGTGGACAAACAATTTAATTATTATATAAATCCAGAATTATTCAAACAAAGAATTCAATCTAAAACTCCTCAAATAAATTTTGGCCCTTCAGGACTTGAGAAAAATAAAGTGACTCTTGAAGCTCAAAGACAGGGGTTCGATTCAACACTTTTTATTGACATAAAAGATTATGATGATGAATTTTTTTCATACTATGATTTATACGTAATAAAAAAACAAGACGAACTTAGTTTGAAACCTAGATGTGAAGGGGCGAGCGTTCCTTGTTTTTATTACAATGGTAATGGAAAATTAACTAGCAAAGATTCAAAAATCGCTTTAACTTCTTCTCAACTTTCAAATGAGCAAAAGAATCAAATATCTGAATATGAAATCATTCAAACAACAATCTTTCCTCTTGAAAGTTTAGAAGAATACATTGTACAAATTATACCTATTGGAGTAACAGGGATTGGAATTACAAAAACGGAATTAAAACAATTTGAATTTGTTGAAAGTTCAATTGGACCACAAGGAGATGAAACAAATTATTTGAAAGCAGTTCAAGTTGATAAAAGAGAAGAACCTTTCAAAGAAAAGTTTGTACCTCTTGACCAAACTCCTCCGGACCCAATGACTTCAATTCAAGTTTCACAAGGTTTAATTCAGGTAAACCAAGAAGGAGTTGAAGTATTATATATTCAATGGTCTCCACTTGAAGCAGGTATTGAAAAAATTAATGTCTTAGTTGAAGTATATGATTCAACAGGAACTACAAAAATAGATTCCATTCCTAAATTCATAACTCTTGATAATACTAAAGTAATTGATTTAGATTCTTCAATAGGTAAAGTTGAAGTAAAACCTATAATTCCTATTGATAGTAGTGGGAATCAAGTTGGCAATCCTCAAGCTTATCAGGGCCAAACTCAAAGTGCATTCTGGACAAGAGTTAGTTAGTTTTTTCTTCAAGTGATACGTTACATTTATAAGAGTAAAAGGTTCGGCATTTACTAAATTAAAAATGGTTGCAATTTGCTTTTACTTTCAGGTCCATCAACCTTATAGAATTAAACCTTATAGAATATTTGACATTGGACATAACGACTCTTATTTTGACGAGAAAAAAAATCATGACATTATGCATAAAGTAGCTCACAAATGCTATCTTCCTATGAATCAAGTTCTTCTTGATTTAATCAATAAACATCATGGAAAATTCAAAATTTCATTTTCAATTTCAGGTGTTGCCCTAGAACAAATGGCAGAATATTATCCTGAAGTTTTGGAATCATTTCAAAGACTTGCTCAAACAGGTTGTGTTGAATTTTTATCTGAAACTTATTATCATTCATTAAGTTTCTTATACTCTCATGAAGAATTCAAAGAACAAATCGACAAACACAAAGAACTTATTAAGAAATACTTTAATCAAGAACCTCAAGTTTTCAGAAATACAGAATTAGTTTACACAAATGATTTAGCAGACTTTATTGAAGAGTTAGGTTACAAAGGAATAATTTCTGAAGGATGGGATACAGTTTTAGGTTGGAGGTCACCTAATTTTGTTTACGAACCTCAAAATACAAAAGGACACATTGCACTTTTAACTAAAAACTATAAACTCTCCGACGATATTGCTTTTAGGTTTTCAAACAGGGGCTGGGCTGAATGGCCATTAAGCGTTGAGAAATACACAAGTTGGGTTAACTCAGTAAATGGTGTTGGTGATGTTATCAATCTATTTATGGATTACGAAACATTTGGAGAACATCAATGGGCAGACACAGGTATTTTCGAATTCATGAAAGTTCTTCCTGAACAAGTATTAAATCATCCTGATAATTGTTTCGTAACGCCTAGTGAAGCAATTGAGAAGTTTCCTAAAAGGGATAAATTAGATGTACCTTTTCTTTTATCTTGGGCAGATACTGAAAGAGACTTAAGTGCATGGCTTGGAAATAAAATGCAACATTCATCAGTTAGAGAAATTTTTGAACTAGAAAGGGAAGTTAAATCTTTGAACAATCCAAAACTTCTTGACTCTTGGAGAAAATTAACAACATCTGACCACTTTTATTATATGTGCACAAAATATTGGGAAGACGGAGATGTTCACAAGTATTTCTCAGCTTATGATTCTCCATATGATGCTTACGTTTATTTCATGAATTGTTTGAATGATTTAATAATTAGGATTCAAAGGGAGAAAGATAAGCTTCAGGTTCAGAAATCATTTGCAAAAGCACCAGAAAAAGCTGTTGACATCAATGGACTTAAGAGTGCTGTTGAAGACTAAACATGAAACATATTTCATATAATTATTTTAGACCTTTTTTTTATTTTAATAGATTGTTTGCATTTTTCATAATTATTTCTTTAAGTCTAACATTCATGTTAATGAGTTTAGAAGAATTTTCAATAGAAATGTTTTTTCTAAAATTCTTTATTGTTTTTTTTATGATTATGGCAATAGGTGTTTTAGTTGAGTTTTCTTCCAAAGGAGAATACATTAATCCTCTTGATTGTTATTCAGTTCAAGGATTTGTAAAATCTTTTCTTGAAGTTTGTGAATTGGAGGGTGTCAATAAAGCAAAAAATTATCTTTTAAAATATGACAATAAATCCAAAAAATTTATCCAAAAAAACTTACACAACAGAAAATATTTTATCAGTACAATAAAAAAGGAGAAGAAGACTTTTATTGTAACATTAATCGATGAAAAGAAGTTTTTTGAATATTTTTTTATCAAATTTTTTGTAAGAAAAGCAATAATAAAACTATATATCCACAAAAAAGGCAACTCATTTGAGATAATTAGGTGCAGTTAGTTTTTCTCAAAAACTTAAAACTCAATAATTATTTATGTTTTGTTAAAAAATAAAAACCTTTATAAATAATCTATTGCTTAATATATGAAGAGAAAAAAATGGTTAACGTATTAAAATTAAATGTAGCTGAAACATACCATTCAGATATTGGGAAAGGAATTGTTAGAGTTGATAAGAAAACTCTTTCAAATTTAGATTTGTCTGAAGGGGATTATATTCTAATTAAAGGAAAATCAGAAACACTTGCAAGAGTTTATCTAGCTCTTCCAGAAGATGAAAATTTAGAAATTCTAAGGATGGACTCTTCAATTAGATCAAATGTTGGAGTAACCCTTGGAGATCAAGTTGATATTCAAAAAGCTCAAGTAAGTGAAGCAAAAACTCTTGAAATTTCTCCTACTGAAGAAGTAAAATTTTCAGGAGACCCAACTGCTTTATTTCATGAGAAATTAAATGGTAAAGCTTTAGTAAAAGGGAATGTAGTTCAATTCAACATTATGGGAACAACACTTCATTATGTTGTAACTAAAACTAATCCTAAAAAATTTGTTAGAGTAACTAAAGATACTAAATTAAAAGTTTTAGATAAAGTAACTAAGCCTCAAGATTTGAAAGTTCCAAGTATTACATATGATGATATTGGAGGATTAAAAGAAGAAGTTTCGGCAATTAGAGAAATGATTGAAATTCCTATGAAACATCCAGAAGTATTTGAGAGAATTGGGATTTCACCTCCTAAAGGAGTTTTACTTTATGGGCCTCCTGGAACTGGTAAAACTCTTCTTGCTAAAGCTCTTGCAAACGAACTTGATGCTTATTTCAAAGTAATCAATGGTCCCGAAATTATGAGTTAATATTACGGAGAATCAGAAAAACAGCTAAGGGAAATTTTTGAAGAAGCGGAAAAAAATTCTCCCGCAATTATTTTTATTGATGAGATAGATTCAATAGCTCCAAACAGAGATGAAGTAAGTGGTGAAGCAGAAAGAAGAATTGTGGCGCAGCTTCTAACAACTATGGACGGTCTTAAAGGTAGAGGCAATGTTGTTGTAATTGCTGCAACAAATAGACAAAATTCAATTGACCCTGCACTAAGACGGCCGGGAAGGTTCGATAGGGAAATTCCAATCAATCCTCCATCAAGAGAAGGAAGATTAGAAATTTTAAATGTCCACACAAGAGGTATGCCACTTTATTCGGATGTGAATTTAGAAAAAATTGCAGATTTAACACATGGATTCACAGGTGCAGATTTAGAAGTTTTAACAAAAGAAGCTGCAATGAAAGCTCTAAAAAAATGGATACCTGATTTAGTTAGATTTGAAGATACAATTCCAACTGAGTCTTTAGAGCATATTAGAATTAAGATGTCTCATTTTACAGACGCACTTCATCATGTTGAACCTTCAGCAATGAGAGAAGTTTTAATCAGAAAACCTAATGTTGAATGGGATTCAATAGGTGGTTTAGAAGATGCCAAAAGAGATTTGAAAGAAATGGTTGAAATGCCACTTAAAGAACCTGAAGTATTTAGGGAAGTTGGAATTACTGCGCCTAAAGGAATTCTTTTAACAGGGCCTCCTGGAACTGGTAAGACTCTTCTTGCTAAAGCTGTTGCAACAGAAAGTGAAGCTAATTTCATTTCAGTTAAAGGACCTGAACTTGTTTCAAAATGGGTTGGAGAATCTGAAAAAGCAGTAAGAGA
>JBFKKL010000003.1:0-23203 GCA_041631255.1 Candidatus Woesearchaeota archaeon
GTTTTTAGAGTTTGCCGACTTATACTCATAAAAGTAAGTTTTCGTTAAAGTATCGAACATAAGGTCTGGCACTACTAATTCTTGGCCGTACAAATATAAACTGTATTCCATTGCTCTTGAGAGTAATTCAGTTCTTTGAATGCCTAACACTTCAGGATGATTGAATAAATATTCAACTGCTAAATCGTGTTCAGGATTGTTGCTCATACTATTCTACCTCCTTTATAGTGTTCTGTGAACCATAGGTTGTAAACATTATCCATTTGAGGTTCAGTTAAATCGTACTTGCCCATCAAATTACATTTATGATTATCTAGTGGCTCTAGAGTTCTTTCACAAGGATTTACTAAGAAATCTTGAACGCAAATATCTAGTTGAACTAATTCTTGTAAATTTGGATTACATCTTCTTCTTAGTTGTTTTGTCATTTTACTTCTTGGGTTTCCAAAATTTATAAATGTACTGACTTCAATTCCAAGGATCTTAACTTTTAGATTCATTTTTCTTTATTATAATATGAATCATATATCCAATTATTGTTGATATTAGTATTAAAAAACCAAATCCTGGTCTAAGAGTTTCCATTACACCACAAAACATCAAAAACAATATAATTGCTAGAAAATCATTCATTTTAATACCTCTTTCAAATTTTGTGGTTCAAGCATATCATGTAATCTTTCAAGAATTTCTACTTCTCTTATTTCAGGAATTCCAACAATAATAACATACACTGAACTAATATCATAATCAAACATATAATTATGTTGCATATGAAAAAATGCTTTATAATCACTTAACCATCTATGTAGAGCTAATTGAAGTGTAATAGGAATTGTAAATGTTGTTGGCCATAAACTATAGATATAATCAATTGATCCATTTGTTTGTACATGTGTTAGACATGGAACATTAAGTTGTTTACATTGTTCAAGTGGCATATTTACAAATTTATGAGCCATTTATTATTTCCTCCAAATAATATTGAAAAGCTTCAGCAATATCTTCTTCACTAAAGCAATTTTGACCAGTTGTAATATCTGCATTATTATAGTTTTCTTCTCGTTGAAAACAAACAGCAGCACTTTCTAAACAATCATCTTCTGTTTCAATCCATTCAAGTTCTTCATGAAAAGTACTTAAAATAGCTTCTCTTGTCCAAGCATCCATTATAAATACCTCTCTAATTCAACTGAATTGTAAACTCGTTTATCCTTACAGACCTTTTCTGAAGCGATTTTTTCTTTTAATGTAGCAAAAAGTACATATTTATTAAAAAATCTTAAAATAGACAGTTTAAATTGTGTCATTTTATTCGTTTTCCCTCATTAATATTAGATCTTCTTCTTCACTTGTTAATTTATCAAGATCTTGAAGATACATTTCATCAATCATATTTTCATATGCTTCAACAAATTCTGTCTTATCAAGCATATATATAAAAGGTCCATGATGATTAAACATCTCATTAAGTACATCTGAATGATTGATGTTTCCAAATTTAGCTAATTGTGCTTTTGAGTAATGTATATCGTTTGCCATTTTATTCCTCATGAAATAATTTATCTGACATTTCAAATAATTCATCTGCAGAAATTATATCTTTTCCATTTTCACTTAGCTTAATTGCTAGTTCTCTTAAAACTCTTGCCTTAATTTCATTGTTAATTTCGTTTGCCATTTTATTTCGTTTTCCACCAGTTTGTTTATCTGATAAATATATAATGTTTTATATATTTATAAAGGTTTGCATTTTCACATATTTAAATGATTTATAAATACAATTCTGGTTAAAACGTCGAATTTACAGTTTAATTTTCCAATCTTCACAATATTCATCAAAAAAATTAATGAATACATCTTCACAAGATATCATTTTAATGTTATTTTGTTGTCTAAATTTGATCCATTTATCTATACTAATTAGAAAACAAAGATGTTTTCTACCAACAAATGTTAAAAAAATATAACTTTTATTTCGTTTGAATCTTTTTTGAAAGTTAATTAATTTAGTTTCTTGTTTTAAACGACTAATTTGGAATTTATTATTTATTTTAGTTTCTTTACATTCAACCATTATATCATGTTTTTTTGTTTGAATAAAGAAATCAGCAGTTGTTGAAGTGAAAGCATGTGTATTCACTTGAATTTTTTGTATATGAACATCTTTATTGTGTTTCAATACTGCTTCTCTAAATAGTTTTTCTGTTTTCTGTTTACTCATTTAACACCTGTATAAATGACATCAAAATTAAGCAAATGTACATTATTATCATTAAAATTAATATTTTTTGTCTATCGTTCATTTTTCACAAATGGTTGTAATTCATTTCTTAATTTAACAAGATCTAAATCATTTGCAGTTAATTTAGCTTCAATTGCTTCTTCAATTGTACAATATTTACTCGTTTTTCCAACTTTGCCAATCTTTTTGTTTTTAATAAGAGATATTACTCCATCTTGTTTATTGAAGTAATTCAAACTAATTTGTGCTTGAATCTGATTTTCATTCTTATATAATACAAAATGTTTACATTTGTATTCTCTTGCAAGTAATTTCAAATTTTCTTTATCATTAACAGCATCTTCAATTAATTTGTCTATATATTGTTTTTCAAATTTAGCTGATCTTTTTTGTAGTATTTGTGGTTTTAATATATCATTATAAATTTTCATCGATAGAGAAGTTGATCCATCTTTTTTGATAGGCATTCCCATAATTTTAATTTTGTCACCAATAATATACAAATAATTTTTCTTCTTACCTTTCAATTTTTTAACTAATTTATTTCCTTCTTTGATATTATTACCTTCTTGATCTTGCATTGGTTGCATTGAAAATGGCCACATAGCATAATCAATATAACCTTCAATATCAATATTATACGTTTCAGCTGGAAATGGAGCATTTGCTTTAATTTTCTCTACAACTTTTTGTAAACACTGTTTCACATATTCTCTATTATTATATTTTTCTTGTTTAGCTACAATAAATAATGAATCTGTATCACCAGCTATTGTTTCAAATCCCATTTCAGTCATCATTTCATCTGCTAAATAATTAATTTGTTGACCTAAGTAACAACAATCAGCACCACAATTTGGTGTATGAATTTGTTCAAATACACTTGATCTTGCAGCACCATAAAGTGAATTTAAGAATATTTTAATAGCATATTCAGTTGGATTGTATATTCCTGTTTCCTTAATTTGTTGTTTAATTTCTGCTCTTTGTTTCAATTTTTCAACAATATTAGCTGACAAAGGATGTTGCTGTGAAATATCATAATATCCTTCAACTTTGAAAACATCATTACCATGCCAAATTGGTATTTCTGCATGATTCATTGCTTCTGCTTGTTTTGGTGAAACTTCATTAAACAAATTAAACATAGCAAACATATGAGGATACAGTGATGTGAAATCTACATACCAAACATTTCTTGCTTCTTCATATTTAGGTTCAATTACACGAGCACCAATTGTATTTTTATATTGTACTCTTTCAGCGTAAGTATCTTCAACATTCAAAATATTACAAGCAGCTTTGTAACTTAAACTACTAATTGATGATTTAATCCAACTTAGATTCTTAATATCTTTATAACAAAGAAAATCTGTAAATACTAACCAGAAATCCCAAACCTTGTCAAACAGTTGTTTAGTTACTTCAATATCTGCCTGTAGATATTTTATGATTTCTTTTTCTTCATCTTCTGTCCAATTATCTTTATAAAATATTTTGAAATCAATATCTCCTTTTTGTGTTTCAACATCCATAACTTTAGCCATTTCACGTAAAGTGTTGTTCTTGAATTTATATCCCATTAAAGCTCCTCTATTTTTGAATGGTACTTGATCTTTTGTTAAAAATACTGAAGATCCTAATATAACTTTTAAATCAATTTGATTAAACCATTGATCAGAAATAAGATAATTATTTAGAAGAATTGGAATATCGAAATCATTTCCATTGAATGTTACAATGTATTTATGTTCGTTAATGAAATCAATAATATATTTTTCATTACCTTTAACTTTAATATTATAGTATTTATCATATTTATATGAATAAAATCCAATCCATTTTGTTATAGCATTTTCAATATAATGATTTATGTTTTCTTTAATATCAATAAATCTTTTTCTATTACGATCATAAGAACATGTTTCAATATCAAGTACTAATACATCTTCTTTGATTTGATCTAGATTCATTTTGTTGATTCTATGATTTTAGTTAATTCATCAATATTTAATGTTGCATAACGAATATCTTCATGATCAAGTGTTCTAAAGAAATATGAATGTGGTGTTTCATTAATATGATCTTCAATTTTATCTTTTAATAATATTCTATCCATTGCAGCAAGAATAGTGTAACAACTATCTGTACTTCGAATCATTTCAATTCCTTTATATACTTTATATTCAGTAATATTTCTCATACCAAGAAGATGAATTGGTTTTCTTAACAATTGTAATTCATTCAACATTTTAACTAAATATCTTCTATTAACTGAAACACTATTACTATCAGTAATACAAGCAAATGATTTAGGTACACTTAATTTACTTAATCCAATTACATCAACAAAATCACAATTAAGCATATACAAATAACACATTAAATACGATTCAGGACAATTTCCTTGTGGAACAGCATGAATTTGTACTTTACCTAGAAGATCTTCTTCTTGCATTCTTGTATGAAATTTTTGAAGAGCAATAATTGTTTTTCCTTTATCATATAAATAATCTGGAGCAATTACTTCACTTGGCATAATCTTTTTAGTTAAATCAATTAATACATCTTCTGTAACTAGATCAGCTTCAGCAGCACTATTGTCTAAAATAACATGATATCCTTCAGCTGCTTTTCCAGCAAAGAAATCTATATAATCTTGATAATTTTCATTCTTTTCTTTTAAACATAGATGAGCTAGACAATATAGAGCTTTATAATCATTATATAAAGCAAGATCCATATGATTGATAGGAGGAATTACAAAATTAAATTTCATACTAAATCCCTCGCAACTCTTTCAAGAAATTCTGAATCGCCTTTTCTTGATTGATTAACATGAAACACTTCACATTTGTTTCTTATTTGTAATAATCCTAAATCGTTATCTAATTTAATTTTTTCATAAATTTGTTTAAATGATAAATCTCGTCTTAATAAATTTCTAATCATCCAATCATTATCTAAAAATATTGATAAAGTTTTTTCATCAACTTGACTATAAATTTCAAAAAATATATCAGGTTGTCTGATTCCATCAATAACAACGTGTTTATCTGTTTTCAAAATATCTTTGATTAAACTATCTGTAACTAATTTGTAATTTTTTTTCACTTTATTAATTCCATGTTTCAATACATATTTAGAAATATTAAATACTTTGAAATCATAATTATCTTTCAATAGATCAGCATAATATCCTTTTCCTGATCCACTATATCCAGTTAAAAAAATAATCATTTTACCATTCACCTCCTTCATATATATTATCTTCACTTACACTAACTTTCCAATTATGTTTAGCATATTTTGTTTTGAAATACGTACATATTTCAGCTGCAATCGTTTCACATGATCTTCCTTCAAATCTAATTATTTCATAATCAGAATGATAATTATCTCTCATGAATTTCTTTAATTCACATCTAAGCATGATCCATTCAAGATCTCTATCTTCATGATTCACTGTACATTGTACAGTAACTACAAAATCATGGTGATGCTCATTTTTTAAAAAATCAACTTCTTCATGAGGACAATCTGTCCAATAATGAGTTCCAAGGAAAGTGTCTTTAAATTTAATTTTTACCAATTTTATTTACCTCATATTGTGAATCAATTGAATTAGATTTATTGTAATGACCATCATATGAAGATGCCGCGTCAGCTTTGAAACATATCATTTGACCAATTCTCTCACCTTTTTTTAATTCAATTCGTCCAGCAGCCATATTATAAATTGTACAACCACCTGTACCTTTGAATCCTGGATCGTAAATTCCAGTAGAAACAAAAACACCTTGTCTACTAAAACTACTTCTTACATTAAAAATTGCAAAACAATCTTTCATATCAAATTTCTCATTAAATTCAACATTTTTACATTCACCATTATATAATATAACGTCTTCTTTAATTGTTAAATCAATTCCAACTTGTTGAAGTTGCTCACTTTGATTAGCAATATTGCTAATGATTCCTTGTTCAATAATTTGTTTTGGATTTATTTGTGTCATTTTGTAATTATATATTGTTTTATATATTTATAAACTTTTGTATGCATTAAACTCCAGTCTTCTTATTCCATATTGTAACATGCAACCTATCACTCATACGAACATCTTCTCTTTGACATAATTCTGCTATGAATTCATATTTTGATCCTATTTCATCTCGTGTAACTCCTTCAGGCATAAGAATAATCTGATTTCTTGATATTAATTTTGTATCAAGAAAATCTTGTTTGATTTCATTCCAGTCTTCTTGACAAGTAATAACAAATTTAAACCATGAATTTGGTTGATCAGCTAGTGTTTTTAATACATCAGGTTTATATCTAATTTTCTTAACCATTCCACTATTTTCTAATTTAGGAGAATTATTCCAACAATCAACGTTAATTTGCATTTGTTGATTTGGCATTAAAGTACATTCATTTTCAATTTCTATGAATGGTTTGAATAAATATTTATCATGAATTTGATTAATTAATTCACATAATGCATCTTGTTGTAAAATTGGAGATCCTCCTGTTAATACTAAATGATGTCCTTTTTCAAGATCTTCAATAACTCCATTATCTTCAAATAATTTCAATACTTCTTCAATTGTATAAGGATTACCAAATCTCCAAACTTCTTGAGTGTCACACCATATACAATTTAAAGTACATCTTTGTAATCTTAGAAATGTAGCAGGACATCCAGTATTAACTCCTTCACCTTGAATTGTTTCACTAAAGCATTCAGCAATATTAAGAAATACTGAACCTTCAGGCACTTCTCTTTTCTCAGTTGGATTTGATTTAATTATTGTTTTAACCATTTTTTATATAATCTACTTTTGAGCTTTGCTCTGTTTCCCATGGATATTGAATCCAAGTATCTTCACTAATCATATCAGCAACTATCAATCTTTCTACTGTTTGTTTACTATTAAGTACACAACAATCGTTGAATGGTAAAAATCTTGATAAAGTGTATCCAGTGTCATAAATATCATCAACAATTAAAGTATTTTGTTTAATATGATCTAATAAAGGTAATCCAGTTTTATGACTAAGTATAACAGCAGGAATTAATCCTCCTCTAGGTAATCCATATAAACTTCCATATTTAGACAAATCAATTTGATCTATAATACAATCAACTTGTCTTTCAATATCTGTCCATGATAAATATTTTTTATTCATTCTTCATATATTGCTGTTGATGTTGGAGTTTCCCATACTTTCACATATTTAATTTTAATATTTCTTTGTTCAAGTGGTTCCTTTAGTAACTGATACCAATATTTACAAAGATTTTCTGCAGTTGGAATGAAATCAACAAAATGGATTTTTATAGGATTTTGAAATTCTTTTAATTGATTAATTATGTTAACTATAGGATCATTATAATAAAATATTGCTCCATGATCAAATTTAGTATCAATTTCATCCATTAAAATTTGTTTCATATCACTAAAATCAATAACCATTCCTTCATCAGAAACTCCTCTTGTATCAATTATTTTATCATCACAACCAAGTTCAATTTTGTATCTGTGACCATGAAGGTTCTTACACTTACTTTTATGATTAGGTACTCTATGTGCCATATCAATTTCAATTTGTTTAGTTACTAACATTTTATCTTCTTGCCTCCGAAATCTTAACTATATCCATCACTTCTTGTTTAGCACTTGGAAGTAATCTGAATATTCCTCTAATTTCTACATTATGCATTTTAGTTTCATGAGCTAAGACACCTCTATGAGTCATACAATTATGTTGAACATTACAAGCAACAGCCATAACATCATCATGACCAAGTGCTTTTTTCATTTCATCAAGAAAAGTATTAAGTAGAAGTTCTTGTGTTTGAGGTCTATTACTAACCCAATCAAGCATTCTTTCAGGTTTACTTGCTCCAATTAAATTATTATTAATTCTGTAAGCAAAATAAACATCTCCAACAAACGGTTGAAAATGATGAGCACACATTGATCTCATTTTCATAGGTCCTAAAGTTACAATTTGATCTAAATCTTCTTTTGATTTGAAACTTGTACATTTAGGTTTCTCTGTGAAACTTCCTTTGAAAACTTCATAAACCCACATTTTTGCAATTCTATGTGGAGTTTTTGTGAAGTTGTCGTCAGTCTTATCAAATTTCATTATATCAAATAACATATGATCAAACTGCTTCTCTAACTTTTCTTTCATTTTGCTTTTTTCAGCTTCTGTTAATACTTTATTTTCACCTGATTTCATTTTGTAAATATATATTGTATTGTACCTTTATAAAACTTTGTAACCTTGATCAAGTAAAGCGTCTTTTCTTGCTTTTGTATGTTTTCTAAGATTTCCAAAGGTATCTTCAAAATCGTAATAATAAGCTTTATCTTTATTATTACTTTTCCTTAAAACTCTACCTAAACTTTGTATTGTTTTGATAGATCCTAAATTTGCTGAATAATTAACAATCACATCTAATGTAGCAATATCAACTCCTTTCTGAATAATACTAGAAGTTGCAATTAAGATATTTG
The DNA here is from genome assembly GCA_041631255.1 of Candidatus Woesearchaeota archaeon. Taxonomy (GTDB): domain Archaea; phylum Nanobdellota; class Nanobdellia; order Woesearchaeales; family UBA583; genus UBA583. Next base: position 8,777 of record JBFKKL010000003.1, read on the forward strand.
AATCAGATGTTTTAATTATTTCAATAATTTTGTTTCTTTCTTTTTCTTTTGTTGATCCTTGAATTATTTTAATATCAAATTCTTTCAATAAATAACAAATTAATTCAATATGTTCAATTCTATCAACCATTATCAAAATATTTTGTTTCTTATGTTGAAAACAAATACTTCTTAATGCTTCTAATCTACCTTGACTTCTAAGTACTTGTTCATATTCTTCATTATAAGTTCCATGTGTAATAAAGCCATTATCATACTCAATGAATTCAATTTCTGGCATAACTAAGTAACCTTGTTTAATTAAATCGATTGCTCTTATTCTATATGAAACAAATCCAAAACTTCTATAAAGTTCTAAACTGTTATTTCCATCTGAATAAGCAGTTCCAGTTAAACCTATTCTGTATTGTGCTGATACATGTTTCATTAATTTCTTATATGATTTAGCTTTAGCTCCATGAGCTTCATCAATTATTACACATCCAAATTGACTAAAATCATATTGATTCAATTTTTTAACAACAGTTTGAATTGAAGCTACAACAATATCAGCATCATTTATTTTTCCATTAGTTATTATTCCAACTGAATCAAAAAATTTATTAAATTGATCGACTGTCTGTTTTAGAAGGATATTTCTATCGACTACAAATAATGTCTTCTTAGATATCCTTCTAATTAATTCAGCAGCTATAATTGTTTTACCAGCTCCTGTACAAATTTCTGTCATAGATATTTTTCTATCGTATATATGATCAACAGCTTTTTTCTGATAATCACGTAATTTAACATTTAATTTGCTTGGAACTTCAATATCACAATTTGGTAATATTCTAAGATCTTTGTAATGAATAAGAGCAATCATATCATTTTTTTCACAATACATATCAATTAGTTCAATAATTCTATGACAAAAAGCTATACTACATATTTGATTTTTATATAATCTAACTTTTGTATCAAAATTCTTCACTCCTTTCTGAAGCATTGCTTTTTTTATGAAATGACTATTATCCATCTCATAACTTAAAAGATTTGAAACATATGAATTAAATTCATTTGGCATCTTTGTTTCAATTTTTAAGTTATCATGATCAAGACTAATATTCACATGAAACTTTTTCATTTTGAATCTTTTATATGGTTAGATATTGTATTCATAATTTCACAAATTCCATGATGATCAATCATTTCTGCTTCTTGAACTTCTAACAATAAATTATTAAAAACTCCTAACATACGTTCTTTATTCATTTGTTAAAAAATAGAGATTATTTAAGATGCTCTATTTGATTATCTTTATCAATAATTTTCAATTTTAATGAAGGCACATGTAGAATCCAATTTTTACCTGCAGTTTTTCTTCCTTCAGCTATTCTTTCAAAATTAATTATTTGGTTTTGTAGAGTGAAATTGTTTTCTTTACAATATTTAACTAATCTCATCACTTTAAAATACACTTCCCAATTAGCTAATCTTAATTGTGATTTCTCACCATCAACTAATCCTTCAATAATGTATTCATCGTATTTCTCTCCATCACTGGAAATTAATCCAGTAAAGAATTTGTCTCCATCTTTAGTTACAATATCTTTTCCTTGCTGACTAAAGAATTCAATGATTTTAATATCTGCTGTAGATTGTCCAATTTCTTCTGCACTAGGTAAATTGATCCATTTTACATCATTGATTGTAGTTTCATCAATTGTCTTTCTACCAGAATTTGTATTACTCTCTTCAGACTTTTTTTCAACTTTTTCAGTTGTCTCTTTATCTTTAAATGGGTTTTCGTTTTTTACTTCGTTTGACATTTTTATTCGTTTTATACTAGTTTATCCAGTATACATTATATAATACTTTATATATTTATAAACGTTTCCTTTTTTCAAAAAACTTCCTACAATCTTCACAATAATAAAAAGGCCCAGCAGCTTTTCTGTTATTTTCATGTTTACATCTCTTCATTTTGTCATATCCCTCTTATAATCATTATTCAATTTAAATTGTACTAATCTTCCATCAATTACTTTTTGTATAATATTTTCATCTGACAATTCTTTTATTAATTTATCAAATAATATATCACTAAATTTATCATCATGTTTTTTTATTTCATTCAATAGATCTTTTCTATACATATCACTTTGTTTCAATTTAGCAAGTATTAATTGTTTCACTTTCTCAGTTTTATTAACTTGATAATCTGTTTCAAGCAATTCAAATTTAGCAGTTTCAATTATATCATCTTGATTTGATATTATATTAAGTTGAAATAATATGTTATCTAATTCTCTTCCATGTCTGTTTTTTATATGTTTCAATATTATTTTATTTGTTTTTACTTTATCTTCAACTATTCTTTCAAGAAAAAATATTCCATCACACATTCCTTCAAGATCTGAACTTCCTCTATAATTTCTTTTAGTAACCTCTTTTGTTGTATGATGTAGAAATATCACAGTACAACTTAATTCTTCAGCTATTGGTTGAAAACAATTTGAATATATTCTATTTAGATCATCTGCTTTATCTTCATTATAATCACCAAATCTATGTAGAGTGTCTAGAACAATTACTTTTATTTTATAATGTTTAATTGTTGCTCTTAGATTTAGAATAAAAGAATCATCAAGAATATTTCCTGCTTTATATGTAAATAATTTATTTGATGTTTTCAAATCACATCCTTTCAAAAGACCATTATATCTATTTTTATATGATGCTTTTGGATTCTCTTTATCAAGATATAACACATTACATTGATTTATTTCATGATCAAATAAATTTTCACCACTAGCAAGACACATACTCAAATACAATGAAAAGAATGATTTAAAACTTGCTGGAGGAGCATAAATCATATTCACAGTATTTTCATATATTAAATTCTTTATTATGAAATTATTATCATCTTTCCAATTAAGAACATCTTTCTCATTAAATACATCAAGTCCTTTGTAATTGTCTTCATTATAGATAATTCCTTGTAAATTATAATCAACAATCCACTTTTGCAATTCAAAATCATTGACACTCATTGATTCGGCTTTTCTAAGCCAACCATCATAAGCTTGAATTGAATGGTTACATAATTCAACAAATTGATAACATTTACTCTCATAATCTAAATTGTAATGATGAAATATTGCAATATTTTTGAATAATATATCATTTTTAGATATGTCTTCTGTTTCAGATAACTTCTTCATAATTTGATCATTATCAAGAATAGTTCGAATGATTTTACTATTTCTATGTTGTATTAGATTTGTATTATCATTAACAATTTGATCCTTTTCAGCTGTTTCAAGAAAATTATTTATACTTTCAGCTGAAATTTCTTCAATACTATTATCAGCAAATACTTTATATGGTTTCTTTGTATCTGGATGAATATTTCCAGCTGCTAGTGCTTGTGAACCAAACCAAATTATTTCTCCATATTTGTGTGTTCTTTTATATTTAAAATTCTCAGCATCTTTAATTTTATAATATATATGACATCTACGATCATCTTTAGTTGATTTACCACTTTCAACTACAAATGTGTGCATAGGTAAATATTTTTTCAAATAATTAATAGCTTCATCAAAATTCTTATCAATATCAATTATAACAAATCCACCATAACCACCAAGTACTCCTGCTCTTTCAACTTGATCATATAAAAAAGGCTTCTCACTCCATTTAATAACTCCCGATTGATCAGAACTCTGTCTAGTGAATTTATTATTTATTTCATCATAATTATAAGGACTCTTAGAATTCTCAACAACATTACAAAACCTCATACCTTGTTTCTGATACTTCTCATAAATGCTTTTGATCTCCATTCTCCTCATTAGCCTCCACAACTTTATCTTTTCGAAATATCTTTATTTCATTCATAATTGTCTCAATTTTGATTGAGAAATTATCCTCTTGAGTAACTTTTCCAGTATAGATCTTACGATAATCATCACTTGTGATTACATGAAACTTATAGATTTTACTTTTATCATACATATTATTCTCCACTTTTAGTCACCATTTCACCATCGCTGTATAACAATTTTCAAATTAATAATATATAAATCTTGTCATGCATTTTGAAATATATAAAGAATTAGGTGTATAGATGTTAGTATAGATGTTTTTAATTGTTATACTGTATAGATGTTAGTATAGATGTTTTTAATATACACGTAGTATGACATGGATTAAAGCGATTTGCGATTGTTATACAGTATAACAATACAGTATAACAGTGCCAAACAGTTATACTACTGGGCCTCTCTATAAGAGGCCCGAGTATAGATGTCAGTGTTTGTATTTTGTATAGATGTTATAATGAAAAAGTTTATATATAAAGAATTATATATTTATTTAGATGACTGAAAACAAGAAAAGAAATCCTGTTAAGATGAAGCAATTTACAGTGACACAGAATGAGATAGATATTATCGATAACAATTTGTATTGTTATGGAGATCTTAGTGGTTTTATTAGATATTGTTTGAATCGACAAGATTTAATAGATAAATATAAAAATAACTAAAATATATAATCTTTAATATATTTGACAGAATGGTAGCAAGAAAGAAAAAGGCAGGTCCTTTAACAAAAGAAGAAACAGATTTGTTTATTAAAGATCTTACTGAGAAGTTCTTTGCTGGTGAATTAATTAAGAAAACTCCTTATCAATGGAGTAAAGTATTTAATGTAGCTTTACCAACAATGTACAAACTTCTTGATAAGATGTATGAACAATTACCTGAGATTAACGTTGAAAAGAATGTTAAGAAGTTTGATAATAGTTTTGATATGCTTGAACAAAAGCTTCTCACACAATTAGAAATAGCAGAAGATCCTTCAATAATTGATAGATTGATTAATACTTATATGAAATTAATGAAAGAGAAAACAGAGATACTTGAGAGATGGTTTGAAAAGGATACAGTTGTTAATAAAGTTGAAATATCAGGTGAAATCAAACATTCTGCAATTATGATCAATTATCAAAGAGAACTAGATATGCTTAAGAATATTGATGAAAAGATTATAGATATTGAAGATCCTATTGAGAAACAGAAAGTAATATTAGAAACTGTAAAGACAACTGAGGTAATTGAAAGTGATTGAATTTTTTGAATTTATTGGAAGATTATTCTTAGCAGTTTTATACATAATTGTTTTTTTAGTTATTGAGGAAAAGTTTGATTTAATGGATATAATTTGTAATATTTTATTTTGGATTCTCTTTTTTGGAGGTCCTATAATAATAATTTTTATGATAAAATGAAGCTTGAACATGGAAAAGTATACAAAAGATCAGAACCTACAGACATTTTAGAAGAAGTAGAATATTCATATTGGATCTGTATAGCAGATACACGTGAATACTACATATTACATGATTTGCATAAATACGCCGAAAACAATTCAATGAAACTTGATTACATAGATGATCTAGATGAACATTTTAATCATTGTTTAACATTAGATAACAGACATTTCAAGATATTTAATGATTTAGAAGCAGTTTATTACAAAGATAAAGTAATTGAAGATAATGTTGCTGTGAGAAAGAATAAATTCACTGTTACATAGACAAAATATATAAAGCATTATGACATTAATATATTATGAAACTAATAAACGTATCAAAAACAGATAAAAATGAGATTGAAGTTATTCTTCAAGTACAACAAACGCAATTCAAATCATTTGATGGAAAAGATGATATTGGTGAATTGATTCAAAACAATATTATAACTTTTCCTGATAAAGATACAGCTATGAACTATTTTAATCAAGTGAAAGATCATAATCAAAAGGTTATTGATGATAATACAACAAGACTTGAGCAAGGAGCAGGAACACTTGAAAAGATTAATGAATTTGCTGAAGCTATCAATAAATCTAATGCTTTAAGTAAAAGAAACAGTGAGAAGATTGAAGGATTAATCAAAATGTGGGAAGCTACTAGATCTTTGAAAGGTAATATTGAAAAAGCAAAGAAACAAATTGAATTTGAAGATCAAGTAATTGAGAAACTTGAGAAACTATGAGTGTAAATGAAAATATTAATATCAATCCACTAGACATTTATGTTGGTGGTGAATTATTTTTCTTTAAATTTAGAAAGTTTGTTATTGAAGTGTTATCTCCTCATTTCAATATGCCTTTCATAGAAGAACAAGAATTACAACTTAATTTATGGAATAGTTTCTTTCAAGAACAGTTTTCTGTTGACCAGGTTTGCCGTGGAGGTGGTAAGACTGAACAAGGAATATGGACAATCATATATTGTGCTATATTTCAACCATATAACAAATTCAGTAATTTAAGAGAGAAAGAATTCTTAGTAGTTTCAGCAGATAGTACAACAACTCTTGAAATAAATAAGAGAATAGCAGATTATTTCATTGAGAGTGACTTATTAAGACCATTTGTACCTGATTCTATTGGTAAGAAAGATGAGAAGAATGAGAGATGGAATAAATCTACTTTAGAATTAAGGAATGGAAGTAAAATACATTTCAGAAGTGTTAAGACTAAAAGAGGTTTACACGTTGATCGTATTTGGGTAGATGATCCTACAACAGAAAGTAGTACACTTACTGATCAACAAACAAAAGATTTCGTTATGGGTGCAATCTTGCCTATGGGTACAAGAAAAAACGCTATTATCAATTTCACAGGAACTCCTCTAAGATATACAGACATTCTCTCAGAAATGAGTAAAACAGAATTATATCAATTTCACAGTAGACCACTTCTTGATCAAGATAACAATATCACTCTACCAAATTCATTTGATTGGGATAAGATCAATAAGATTAAGAGTGTTATTGGTAGTCGTAAATTCTCAGCTGAGTATCTTCTTAATCCAATATCTGATGAAGTATCACTTATTAAACGTCCTTGGATAGAATCAGCATTTGATGAAAATCTTTCTATAAATGATATTGATTATGATGAATTATATATGGGAGTAGATTTTGCATTCAGTGATGCTGTTAATGCTGATCAGACAGCTTTTGTAGAAGTTGCAGTAAAATATAATTCAGATGGAACTGTGAAAAATATGTATTTAATGAATATCGAATGGAAACAAGGATTATCTATAAATCAACATTGGCAAAAGATTCAAGCTAAATATGATGTAAACAAACATGAAATGATATTCTTAGAAGAGAATAGTATTAAAGGATCTATCAAAGATTTACGAGAAATTAAATTACCTTTCTATATGTTTTGGATGGGTAATCGTGATAGTCAACAAGAGAAACAATCACATTTTCGAAGTAGAACAATTAGTAAAATCAATGCAATAAATAGATTAGCAGTTAGTTTCGAATTTGGTAAATGGGTTATTCCATATAAAACAGAAAGAGAACAAATTATTGCAAATAGATTCATGAATGAATTAACTTCATGGGCATTAGAAGAAGACAAATTGGTAGAATATGGGATTCATCCAGATGCTCCAATTGGTGCTATAATGATTAATGATTATGTTCATAAAGTAGGAGGTGTTGTATGAAAAAAGATAAAATTGAAATTAGTGAAGTTGAAGGATTATTCTTAGCTCTTGAATTTTTATTATTAGAAGAACAAGAAGTATTTACTGAATATGGAAAAGGACTTGTAAATGGTCTTCTTGATACACCTGGTCATAAGTGTCAAGTTGTATTAAAAAAAGAACATGATAGAATCGTAGCTGAATTAAAACAGAAATGGTATCACAAATTATTTAAATTATTAAAACGATAAACAATTTGCCGATAGGCAAATTTGGATTTATTAAATTTCATTCATTTTTTATCAATACTGCAAAACTATTCAATGTTCCTCTTTTATTGAATAAGAGGAACATTTATAAATTTTGAAAACTACAATTTCTATATATTCAAGATGGCATCAAAATATGATATAGTTTTTCAACCAGCTCTTAAAGCTAAACAAGAGCAAGATTCTGTAGCTGAGGACACAAATTCTGATAACCCAATATACAAAACAGTAATTCCTCAATACATGTATAAACCAGCTTTTGGTTTTCCAAGATATCAACCTTTAGGTTTATTAAGACAACTTGGAAAGAATGTATACGCATCATCAATATTTAAAACAATTAAAGATATAATTATTGACACTCCTTATAATATTGTTGTTAAAGAAGGAATTGAAGAAACTGAGCAACATAGAACTTTAATTGAAGAGAAGACTAAATTTTTTAAGAAACCTAATCCAGATGAATGTTATCCAGAATTCATTAAAAAGATTCTTGATGATTTATTCAAATATGATAGTGGTATTATCAATAAAGTATTTAATCCATTTGAAGAATTGATCCAAATGAGAGCATCACCTGGAGACACTTTTAAGAAGAATCCAGATAAACATGGTTACTTAGATAGTCGTGAAGATCTTATATTAGGTAAACCTGCTGAAGCTGGTCAAGTTATAGATAATCCTGAGATGTTTGATTCAGAAGCTTTTAGATTTTATACAGAATATATTGACAAAGCAGCTTATTTCCAATATGTGAATGCAGTTGCTTCACAAATTCCTATTCCTTTTGGTAAAAGAGAAATATGTTGGCTTACAGCTAATCCTTCAACAGATAATGTATACACAAATGGTTCATATTTAGAAGATGCTATTGATATTGTACTTAATTTAGTTTATGGAAGTAAATACAATTTAGATTTTTATGCAAATGGTAACACTCCAGAAGGAATTATCAATGCTGTTGGTGCTACAAAGAAAGATCTTAAGAAAATTAAGATGCAACTTGATCATTCAATTAAAACTCCTAGAGATGCTTTTGGAATGAGTAGAAGAATGGGTTATAGAATGCCTATAGTGAATATGGATAATATTGAATTCATTAAATTGAATTTAAGTTCTCAAGAGATGGAGATTATTGAACAACAAAAATGGTTTACAAAGATTCTTTGGATGAGATTTGGTTTAAATGCTGATGAGATGGGTTTTACAGAGAATAGTAATAGAGCAACTTCAACTCAACAAACATATAACAGTATAAGAAAAGCAATTAAACCAATTTATGTAATGCTTGAGAATGCTTTCACTTATGATATTCTTTCTGAATTTCCTGGATGTGAAGATTTAGAATTTAAATTTGATTTCTATGATGTAAATGAACAAAAAGCTATTAGAGAATTACAACAATTAGAAATTAATATGGGAATTAATAGTTGGCAAAAAATAGCTGATGAAGAAGGAATTGATTTAGCTGAATTACAAAAACATAAACAAGATGATATGCAAGTTGATATGGATATGTTTCAACAACAAGCTGAAATAAGTAATACAGAACCTGGTGAAACAAATAATAAAGAAGATGATGAAAAGAAACCAGAAATGAAATCAAATATTGTTAAGAAAGCAGACAAATGGATAGTTATGAATAAAGGTGAAGTAATTTCTAAACATGATAACAAAGATGAAGCTTTAAGATCATTACAATCTGATCATCCAGGTAAAGATCAAGAACCACTTGATGTAAAACAAGATGATAAGGAAGCTGATCAAATTGAAGATGAAGTGAAAAGACAATTACCTATAAGAACACCTTATGAAATAGTTATGGATAGATTCACTGATGCTATTGAAAGAAGATCAAAGCAATTAATTGATAAGGTGGAAAATGAAGAAGAAAGATGATTATTTTGATGATATTTTGAAAGAATTTACTACAGATTTTCAAAATGCTTTATTATTAGAATATGATTTAGGTGGACAGATTATTCTTGAGAATGCTAAACAGTTTTCAAAGAAAGTAAAAACAAAGAAAACTCTTAATATATCAAAGAAACAAGCAAAAGCAATGCAAAGTATGTTACAAGATCTTATTAAAGATGTTACACGTGAGATTAGTAAAAAGATTAATAATAAGATTGATGAGAATATTGCTACAGGAAGAAGTACTTATGATTTAGTTGATGAAATTAAACAAATATTTGATAAAGATGCTCCAGAACATTTAAATTATAAAAATAGATTTAAGACAATAGCTATAACAGAGAGTAATCGTGTTATGAGTATAGCAGCTGACAATAATGCTAGAAATATTGGAGCTACTAAAAAGTATCTGATTGGTGTTAATGATAATAAACAAGGAGATGATAGTAAAGCTGCTTTAGCTAAATATGGATCACCAGAAAAAGCAATTCCAATTGATGAACCATTTAAATTTACACATAAAGGTAAAACTTACGAATATATGTTACCACCAAATAGACCAAATGATAGAGAAATACCACTTTATGTATTTGGTGAGGAGGCTTAAAAATGTTAAAAGTATTAAAATATAGAAATATAATTAGTGATTGTGATAAAATTTACCAATTTGAAGGTAGATTACTTAAAATTGTTATATGTTGTGATCAAATTCCTATAGGAACAGAAATATTATTTGAAACAGATGATGGTGAAATACTTTATGATAATACAATTCAAAATACAAAACAATGTATTTATCCTATAAATAAAATTACAGAACAATATTTTGAAGAAGTTTCAGATAGTGATGTAATTATAGTTGATGAAGTGTATAAGGATTATTTTTACATTACTGGTGGTATAAGAATGAGAATAAAAGGTCTGCAAGAAACTGATAAAATTAATATGATAAAGATTGTTTATGAAACATCAAGAGATTACTAATATTTATAAATTTTAAAATTCCTAATTACATATGGTACAAAATCTTGGCACAATTTCTAGTCCTGGAACTATAGCTATTAGTGATATTCAAAGATATGAACATCATAAAGTTTACGTGAAAGTTACAAACTATGTTTCATCTGTTACATTAAGAATTGAAGATATTACAGTAGGATCTAGTGATGCAGTTAATTTATCACAAAATGGTGATGAGACAATTACAGATAATGGCACTTATTGTTATTTGATTGAGAATTCTAGAATGGATGATATGCAAGTTAATTTTGTAAGTGGAGATGCTACAATTGAGGTTTATTATACAGGATGGTAAAAAAACAAAAATACTACAATAGAGGAGATAACAATACTGTTATTGATAATCTTGAAAATATTGATATGAATACTGATGAGATTGAAGCTAAATTAGATACTCTCAATACAACTTTAGGAAATCCAAGACAAGAAGATGGTCATGGAAGTACTTCAGGCAATCCATCATATGCAGAAATTACAAATCCAGGAGCAATAGGAGGAGGAACTGAATACACTGAAGGAGATATAGATTCTTCAATTACAGGAAGTGCTATAATGTGGGAAGATACAGCTGACACTCTTCGAGCTGTATCAGCAGCTAAACCTTTACCAATTGATGTAATTTCTTCAGCTTTACCAACAGGAGCTGCTACTTCAGCTAATCAATCAACAATTATAGGGCATGTTGATGGGATTGAAACTACTTTAACCAGCTTAGATGGTAAAGATTACGCAACAGAAACTACGTTATCTGCTGTAAAAACAGCAGTCGAAACTTTAGATAATATTGTTTCAGGTTCGGAAGCTCAAGTTGATATAGTTGAAATGCCTCAAGACGTTACTTCTTCAGGAATAATCACTGCAAATGGACAAACTTTAAATCCTACAATGATGAACGGAGTCTCGACTATAGGGTTTCAAATCACAGGAACTTGGACAGGACAACTAGAATTTGAAGCTACTGTAGATGGAACTAATTTTGTTGCAATAAGGGCAAGAGACGAAGCAAATGATGATGGTTCAAATTCTACTACAAGTAATGGAGTATTTGCAGTGCCTGTTGGAGGAATGCAAGCTTTTAGAGTTAGAAGTAGTTCTTGGACATCAGGAACTGCAAGTATTTTTTTCAGAAGTTCCATAGCTGCTCAGACAGTACAAATATCGTCTCCATTACCTACTGGAACAAACTCTATTGGTGCTGTTACAGTTTCTGGAGTTGCTACAGAATCTGAACAACAAACTCAAACAACTCATCTTTCGGCTTTAGAAACTTCGACTGATGTTATTGAATCAAATACAAACAATAGATATTCTGGAGGAAAAACTGCTGCAACAGCAACAGTAACTGCTTCAGGCGATACAACTGTTATAACTCCTGCTGCTGGTAATGCTATAAGAGTTTTTTGGGTAAGCGCAATTAATGACCCAGATGAAACAACAACACCTTTGATTAAAGTTAAAATAGGTTCAACAGAAATTTATAGAGGTTATGCTATTGCACATTGGGAAATATTTGCAGGAGCTGCTGATGAAACAGTTGTTGTGAATTTAAGTGGTTTAGTCGTGAACGGAGTTGCTGTTACAATACATTATGAGGAGTTCACACCATAAAAATGGCAGAGGGAAATAATTATAGTATAAAAATAAGTGATGGGACAAAGACAAAAGATACTACACATAGAATAGTTAAAGTTGATTATGGTAAGTACAAAGTTTTGAATACTATTTTCAAAAATGGAAAGGAATGGAAGAAGGGAGAAGTAATCAGTTTAGAGAAAGTAACAGCAGAAAGATTTATTAAGTTAGGAGATATAAAAGAAGTATGATTAACAAAGATATAGTTATAAGAGAGAAAGGAGTTAAGGCAAACAAAAGGTTTGGGAAAATAAGATATTTGTTAGGAAAATATGTTTCAAATAGAATTTTTGGTAATCCATTTCACATGGCAATCACATTACGTGATGAATTTGGTAATATAAAAGAACAAAGAAAAGTTTGGAATACTGTGACTTCTGCAGGAAAAAACGGAATCGCAGACCAACTTTTAGCGTCACCAACTATAGGCGTTCCAACACACATGGCAGTAGGAACAGGAACTCCTTCAGCTACTGCATTAGGAACGGAAACTGATAGGAACGCTTTGACTTCAAAAACAAGAAGTACAAATGTCGTAACTTTTGTTGGAGATTGGGCTGCAGGTGATGCAACGGCAGCTTTAACAGAAGCCGGAGTATTCAACGCAGCCAGTAGTGGAGATATGTATTTATCAACTTCATTTTCTGTAATTAATAAAGGAGCTAACGATACTTTAAATATAAGTTGGGACTTAACAATAAACTGAGGTGATATAAAAATGACTGTGAATATAACAGCAAATATCACAGTTGAATGTGATACAACTGCAGAATATAATGAGAAATTAGCTGAAGCACAGGGTAATCCAATTATTTCTAATATAGTTGAAGATGTACCAAATAAAACATTTACTTGTACTAAAATAGCGGAGGAATAAAATGCCTATATTTAAGCAAGAAATAAATGCAACAGGCACAACAAATTTCACAATACCTACTGGAGTAACTGAAATCATAGTAGAACTCTGGGGAGCAGGAGGTTCTGGAGGTTCTGGTAATACAGGAGGAGGCGGTGGTGGTGGAAAAGGTGGTGGTTTTGCAACATCCACACTCACAGTAACGCCTGGTAATACTCATAAAATTATTATTCCTCCTGCTCCTTCTACAGGAGCTAATGGTGGAAATTGTGTATTTAGAAACTCAGCAGATACGTCAGACCAAGTAAGAGCAGCAGGAGGAAATGCTGGAGGAAATGCAACAACTTTAGCAGTAGGTTCAGGAGCTACAGGACATGTCACATCTCATATTGGTGACACTACAAGAAATGGAGGAAATGGTTCTAGTGGGGGAGTATTAGGTGCTGCAGGTCGAGGTGGTGGTGGTGCAGGAACTACTGGAAATGGTGGAAATGCGTCAGGAACTGGCCCAGGTAATGGAGGTTCAGGAAATAATTATGGTGGAGGTCGAGGTGGTGGTGGTGCTAATACTACTACAACACCTGCAGAAAATGGATTTATAGCAGGAGGTGCTGCAGGAGGAGGTTCTGTTACAAATGGAAACACAGGAAGAGGAGCTAGAGGAAGAGCAAGAATAACATGGACCATAGACGATGATACGATTACTACTTCTGATTCAGCAACAACTACAACAACATTTAATAGAAATCCAACAGATAGTTTAACTCCTTCAGATAACACTACTTTTAGCGTAGGATATTTTAGGACATTTACAGACAGTTTAACTCCTACAGATTTATTTGTTAAGAATGTGGGTTTGAATTTAGCTGATTCAGTTACAGCAACTGATGGAAATATATTGAAAACAATAGGTTTAAATCCTTCTGACACAGTTACTACAACAGATGATTTTACATCAACAACTACATATATAAGAAATTTTACTGATACAGCATCAACAACAGATACAGTAACCAAAAATATTACATTAAGTTTTGAAGATTCTATATCAGGTTCAGAAGGAGGAGATATAATTAAAAAACCGATTTATATATTTGACGATTAAATTTATTTAACTGGATTTCTTAACATATATTCTTCCATTGCTCTTACAGCAAATTTACTTAATGATCTTCCTGTCTTTTCACAGTATAATTCAAACTTTTCTAAGTTGTCTCCAAAATATA
>JBFKKL010000004.1:0-16647 GCA_041631255.1 Candidatus Woesearchaeota archaeon
CAAATGACCTTCTGCAATTAAATAAGCTAAGAGTTTAGCTTTTTCTAACCCAATAGGTTTCTTACCTTCAACAGGAATATATCTTGGAGTTGCAATTCTTGAGCCTACCTTAAGGTCTTGAACTTTTTCCCAAGAATTAACTGTTAAAAGTGGATGTTCCGGAGTTATTTCAATTTCTTTTCCTGAGCAAAGAGTAATCTTAAATATTTCTTTTACTTTTCTTGAATAGAAATGAGAATAAATACTTTTTTCAAATTTATATGAAGTATTCAAAGAACATATTTTCTCAGGATATTTATAAATCTCTTGAATCTTAACAAGCTCTCCAGACTCTAAAATAACCTCAGTATTCCCTAAAATACACTTACCTCCGCCCCTTTTACCTACAAGGAGCATTGCGTGAGCTCTGGCAACATCCAAATAAATAGGATTAGAAAGTGATGAAGTCTGACCCATCTGAACATACTGTTTACCAATCATAACAGTTCCTTTTGTTCCAAGTTTTTCAGAATCAGATTTCGATCTTCCTAAAATAATATCATACATAAGAGTTTTTCAAAAAAATATCTTTTTAAACATTTAGTGCTTAAAAAAGGAGTAAATATATAAATAATCTGTCCTAGAGAAATATATGAGTAAAAGTCTCCAAAAATCAATTGAAGATAAATGGCAAAAAAAGTGGAAAGAAAATAAAACCTTTGAGCCAAAAATTGAAAAAAATAAAGAAAAATTCTTCACAACTGTCCCATACCCTTATGCTAACTCAGTTCTTCACATAGGTCATGGAAGAGGATATACAACACCTGACATATACACAAGATTTCAAAGATTAAAAGGAAAAAATGTTCTTTTTCCAATGGCATATCATATTTCAGGAACACCAGTATTAGCAGTATCAGATTCCATTAAAAGAGGAGATAAAAAACAAATCGAACTGACAAGAAATGCAATTAGTGATTATACTAAAGATACAGTTGAACAGGATAAAATTCTTGAAAGTTTCAAAGAACCAATGAATATTGCAAACTATTTTTCAAAGACAATTGAGGGCTCACTTGACTCTTTAGGAATCTCAATCGATTGGTCAAGACAATTTACAACTGGAGATAAAACTTATCAAAAATTTATCGAATGGCAATTTAAAAAATTACAAGAAAAAAAAGTATTAGTTCAAGGAAAATATCCAATTCTTTATTCTCCAAAAGATAAAAATGCTGTTGGTGAAGATGATATTAAAGATGGTGATACAGATAAAGTTGCACTCTCTGAGATGACATATATTTTATTTCAAATAAAAGGCACTAAAGAATTTATTGCTGTTGCAACCCTAAGGCCCGATGCTCTTTTTGGAACAACTAATTTATGGTCAAATGAAAATATGGATTTAATTAAAGTTGAAGTCAATAAACAAATTTGGATAACTTCAAAAGCAACCTTAACTAAACTTGAACATCAATTTGATAATGTCAAATTAATTAAAGAAATTAAAGGAAAAGAAATAATTGGAAAAACTATTATAACTCCTATAACTAATAGAGAAGTAATTATAGCAAAAGCAAATTTCATAGACGAGAACCATGGAACAGGTATAGTTTACTCCTCACCAGCCGGAGCGCCACATGATTTCATTGCACTTGAAGAAGCAAAAAAAGAAGGTAGGCTCCCAAAAAATATTGAAGTAATTAATACTGTTGAAACTAAAGATAAAAAAGGAAATATGATTCAAATAGAAAACTCCTGCGCAGCTGAAGATAAAATCAAAAAATTCAAAATCAAAAGTTCAAAAGATACAGAAAAACTTGAACAAGCAAAACAAGAATTATACAAAGAAGAACATTTTAGTGGAAAACTAAATAATCTATGTGGGGAATTTGAAGGAATGCCTGTGAAGTTTGCCAAAGATAAAGTAAAAGAGAAATTAGTCAAATTAAATTTAGGAGGAACTCTTTACGAAACTTCTAGAAGAGCAACAACAAGAGGAGGAGATCAAGTAATTGTTGCAAACCTTGAAGGCCAATGGTTTTTAGATTATACAAATGAAAAAGTAAAAGAAAACGCATACAAATTACTTGAGGAAATGTCTTTTTATCCAAGTAAACTAAGAGACACTCAAAAAGGATATTTAAAATGGGTTGCAATGAGACCTTGCGCTAGACGCCGTGGTATTGGAACTCCACTTCCTTTCGATAAGAACTGGGTAATTGAATCTTTATCTGATTCAACAATATATCAAATGTTATATCTAATCCACAACACATTAAAAAAGGAAAAAATTGAATCAAAACAATTAGAACCAATAGTTTTTGAATATGTATTTTTAGGAGAAGGAAATCCAACTGTAATCTCAGAAGAAACCAACATAAAAAAAGAAACTCTTGAAGAAATGAGAGAACAAGTAATTTACTGGCAAAATGTTGATTTCAGATATACTGGAGGAACTCATTTATCTAATCATTTATCATTTATGATATATCATTACTCACTTATCTTCCCTGAAAAAAACTGGCCAAAAAATATTACTGTTGGTGGTATGTTAATTAAA
Source organism: Candidatus Woesearchaeota archaeon (assembly GCA_041631255.1). GTDB lineage: Archaea > Nanobdellota > Nanobdellia > Woesearchaeales > UBA583 > UBA583. Next base: position 2,543 of record JBFKKL010000004.1, read on the forward strand.
GACGGTGCCAAAATTTCAAAATCAAAAGGAAATGGAATTCCACTAATTAGAGTTAAAGAAAATTACGGAGTTGACTTATACAGATTATACATCGCAGTTGGAGCTAATTATGACATTGAGATGGATTTTAGAGATGAAGAAATTATCCAATTAGAAAAAAAGTTTAATAAATTCAAAGATTTAATTGAAAACTCAATTAATCAAAAAGGAAAAAAATATGAAGAATTTTCTCAAACGAATAGATGGCTAATTTCATCATTCTACACAAAAGTTAAAACTTATTTTGATCATTTTGAAAATTTAAGAATCAGAGAAGCATATGTTGAAGTTTTATACAATTTTTTAAGTGATGTAAATTATCATGAAAGAAGAACAAATGAAAAAGAAACTTTAGAAGTTATAAAATTCATCTCAAAAGATTATCTAAAAATAATGACTCCTGCAACCCCACACATCTGTGAAGAAATTTGGGAAAAATTAGGTGAAAAATCTTTCATAAGTCTAGAAAGTTTCAATACAAATACAAAAAAATTCATAAATAAAGAAATTGAAGAACTTGAAGCAATACCTAGAGAATTAATCTCACTAATTTCAAGAACAAAAGAGAGCAAACAGTTAGAAAAAATAACTGAGATAGAAATAATCCAAGCATCAGATGAAAGATTCAAATTATTTGATACTTTAAAAGAATTGCTAAAGGAAAAAACTCCTCCTAAAGAAATTATGCAAAAATTAAACCAAGAATTTCCAAATGAGAAAAAGTTTATAGGGAAATTTGTTCCAAAAACATTTGGTGAAGGACTTTCAATGTATCTTCCAAAAAACAAAGAAAAAGAATTACTTGAAAGCATCTTAGATTATCTTAAAGAAGAGTTTGATGTTACTTCAGTTAATATTGTAGAAAAAGAGGAAAATGCTCAAAATTCAGCTCTGCCTACCAAGCCATCTATCTTGATAAGCTAGAAACTTTAGTTATAACTAAAGGAGTATCTCTACTTCCACAAAGTTGAATTAATTCTGTTTGAAAATATTCTGAAAAAAGTAAATTAGGAGAATCTCTAAAAACTCTATAGGGAATAACACAAGAGTATTTTTCATCAGATGAAATAAGAATAGTTGCTAAATTCTCATGTCTCAATCTAACTTCTAAATCCTCTCCTTGTAAAGTTCGTCCTTGAGTATTGTTTAATCTCATTTCATAATTAACTTGATGATTCCGAAGTGATTTTGGAATGTATAAATTAACTCTATCTTTAACATCTACGTGAATATGTGAATTAGAAAACCTACAATTTCTAACTGCTTCTTGAATTGAGTTAGACTCATATCTTTTTGGTAAACTAGCTCCAAAAATCATATAGAATATTTTTTGTGAAAAAGCTGGATGAACCAAATCCATTTTCTAAGAAATATAAATTAAACCTCCAACAAGTAAAAGTATAACTCCAAAAATAATAGGAACAGCAAACAAAGGAAGAGACAATAAATAAACAATTAAACTAATAAGTCCATAAATCAAAAAGAAAAGTCCCAATATAAGTAAGATTCCTCCCAAACTCTTCTTTATAACACCTCTAACAAACCTTTTTATCTTCCTTTCAACCTTAACTTCAAATTGTCTTAAAAGCTCCTTTTTGAGCTCTTTAAAAACAATTTCTGTGAATTTATGTTTAATATAGTCGAAGAAAGACTTCTTTTTTGCCATTGTTTACTACTAATAAGTTTAACTTTATATACTTTTGTTCAATAGTATTTATTGAAATATGTCAGATTTTCCAATTGATACAGTATTTAAAATTATAAAAAATAAATCTAAAAACTGGAATGTTCCTGTTGTAACATTAATTGCAATACAAGAAAAAGATCCATTCAAAGTTTTAATGTCAACTATTATCTCACTTAGAACTAAAGATGAAGTTACAATTGAAAGTTCAAAAAAACTTTACAAAATTCTTACCAAACCTGAAGACATAAATAAACTCACAATATCTGACATAGAAAAAGCAATTTATCCTTGTGGTTTTTACAAAAGAAAAGCAATTCAAATAAAAAAAATCTGTGAGAGGCTAATTTTAGAATTTGGATCTGTTGTTCCAAGAGATATTGATACCCTCCTAACATTTGAAGGAGTTGGAAGAAAAACAGCAAATCTTGTTCTATCTGAAGGGTATGGAATTCCTGCTATGTGTGTTGATACACATGTACATAGGATATCAAATAGATTTGGATATATAAAAACAAAAAGTCCTGATGAAACAGAAATTTCATTAAGAAAAAAACTTCCATTAAGATATTGGATTGAATACAATGCTCTTCTTGTAGCATTTGGTCAAAGTTTATGTAGGCCAATTAGTCCTCATTGCTCTAAATGTCCAGTTGCTAAATACTGTAAAAAAGTTGGTGTAGATAGATTTCGATAATTTAAATTATTTAGCAAAATCAATTGAGACCCAATCACCCATAGACTGAACTGCAATTCTTTTAGGGCCGCCATTAAAATCTATTTCAGAGTACCAAGAAACATTTTCACTATGAAAACAATTCGTACAATTTATTCTAACATCAGGAGAATTTGTTAGAAAAATAAAAGAAATCAACTGTTGATTTGAATAACCTGTAAAATTCAAATAAGTTACATTATCTTCAATCCTATGAATTGACATATTTTCAATTTCTTCAGGAAAATTAGCAGAAACTGTTATCTTATTTCCAATACCCCTAAAATAGACTTTCTCAGCTGTTGAAATCAATTGGTCTCCAATATTTTGAATTTGCTCTGAATCAAGTTTATCACTTTCTTGATTGTAAAGTTGCAAGAATACTCCTCCTAAAATAGCAATAAAAAAAAAGCCTATACCTAGAATAATTAAAAACTCCAAAGAAGATTGTGATTTTTTTTTCATGAGAAAAAGAAATAAATTTAACTTGTAATTGGAACTCTAATTGGCCCAGTACTTGTCAAAGTAAGTGTGGAACTTCTAAGATCTGCATATTTAATGGCAACTGATCCTTCAATCACATCTCCTTCTACAAGTGCTTGTCCTCCAGTTGTACAACTATAAGTCAAAACACTTTCTTGCCCATTAACAAAAGTAATCGAACCTGCTCCCTCAAGAACTTCATTATTAGAAGCATCAGTCATTGAAACTAAATCACATTGTTTCCCCCCTATAGGTTGAACATAAACTGTGCTATTATCAACTGTAACTTGAGCAGTTCTAGCTCCAACATATCTAACTACAAACTGAAGATTGTCAGTATCTCCAGCTGTTGCTACAAGTCTTTGAGCATCTCCTCTAAAACTGTTTGACAAATCCAGTTTACTTGGAAGAAGACTTCCAAAGTCCACAAAACTAAAGATCAATGCACCTACAATAAGTACAACCAAAAGCATCCAACCATAAGTCATTAAAAACTCGATTGCAGCCTGCCCTTTTTTATTAGTTCTAACTACCATTTAACTATTGAAGCTGCGCTTTTTTATTATATATATTTTTCATTCCTCTTTAGTGTAAATTCTCAAAGGATTCAACCAAGAATACCTGAAAAAAATGACAATAGAACATCTGAAAAGAAAAAATACAAAAACAACGAGAATAAAGTAAAAAGTGGGACATATTTAATTGCTTCGTATGCTTTCTCATTTTTAAGTTCAGAAGTAATAAGGGATGAGAAAAAAACAATTAGTCCAATCATAGAAAAGGAAAAATATTTCAAATAAATTGGGAACTCAACAGGAAGAGTTGATGTTGAAAATACATCTGCTCCTGAATTTGAAAGTAAATTTAACAAATCTCCTATGAAAACTAAAAGAGTCAATGCAAGTGCAAACAAAAGCGGTGAAATAAAGACTGTAATCATCCTAATCACTATTGAAAATCCAGAAGTATTGGATTTCATCTCTTCATCTAAATAATAAATTCTCTTAAGATTCAAAGAAATTCTTTCAAGTGGTACTGACAAATTCCCCCCTCCTCTAAGTCCTTCTTGGATCAACCCCACGGTTCTTTGAATTATTGCAGAATCAAATCTATTTTTAAAATCCTCAAGAGCATCATTAACTGTTTCCCCCATAAGTATTTTTTCATTTAATAAAGTAACCTCTCTCAAAAGTGCTTCCTGTTCAACTCTTACTGATTTAATAAAAGCTTTCTCTAATGAAATTCCCCCTTTAATATTAGAAATTATATTATCTAAAAACTCAGGAAAATCTCTTTCAATTTCATCTTGTATTCTTCTAAATTGATTTTGGTGATACAAGAAATAAAACAAAAGAATCAAATAATATACACTAAGACTTGTTAAAAACCAAGTAATAAATATGATTCCAAACTTCCATACAAAATTAAGTTCAATATAAATATTTAGGGCACTATAAATATAAGGGTAAATAAATATGTAAGTTGTAAGTGAAAGCAAAATGCTTAAGAAGAAGAAATTTGTTATGATGTATGGATTAACATGGTCAAAGTGTAATTTCTCATAAACTTTTTCAAATTCTTCCTTGAAATTTAACCTATAAATCTTTTCAGGTATCAAACTTTTCCCAAGTTCTTCTTTATTAAATCTACGTACATTCACCATTTTTATATTGTTGCCTTCCCAAATTTAAGTGATGAGTAAAAAAAGTACTGAAATGCAAACATTATCAAAAATATAAATATTAAAACAAATTTCAGAAACTCAGGTGTCAAATTTAAAATAGCAGCTCCTAAGATAAAGAAAGTAACTCCAATTGATGGAAGTACAATTCCTAAAAGTAAATACATCATAACAAATGGATTAAGTTTTTTAGAATAAGCACCTATTTCAACAATTTTCTTCTGAGAGGCCTCTTCAACAAAATTACTCAATACATCTCTTAAATCAACTCCAATTTGAAGTGAATCTCTTAATCTTTTTAGAAGTGTCTTACTTGAATTTGTAGGGGCGTAAATTGTTGCTTCTTGAAGTGCTAATTCTAAACTTTTCCCTGTTGTAAAATCCGTATAAACTCTTTTAAAGAATTTTCCCCCTGGCCTATCAAGATGGCTTAGTCTTTGAATTGCATTTCCAAGTGGCATTCCTGATTCAAGTGTAACTAAAAAAAATTCAGATACAAAAAGCAAATCAGAATCAATCTCTCTCCCATATTTTCTAATTAAAACTTGGACATAACTATTCCAAAACTTAAACATTAAAAATGGAAATAGCATAAAAACTAAAATTTCAAAAAAGACTAAATGAAGTATTGAATTTTTAAAAAATAAAAAAACAATTATAGAGATTGCAATAACACTCATCATAGTCATCACAACGGTTTGATTCATATATTGAAAAGGAGATTGCTTACTTCCTGCTTTTCTCAAATCCGCTTTCAAATTAGAATTTTTTTTTACAAGCCCCCTAATGAAATTTGTATATGTCATTGTTTACGTTCCAAATGGTTTTTTATAGTTAAAAATAATGATTTCTTATTTTGATAAAAGTTATTAATAACATTCCCTACATTTTCAATTGAATCAATATTAAACTTAGCTAAATATGCTAAAACTAAAGCTCTCTCCTTTAACATCCTATAAAATTCTTCTTCATTAATTCCCTGAAATTCTTCTAATTTTTTGAGTAAGACCTCTGGTCTATTCTTGAAATAGTGTCTACCTGTTTTAGGATCAAGCTGAACTATTACTCTTTCATCTCCTGTTTCAGTAACTTCTGCCACTTGAAGAGTATGCCTTTTTCCAGTTCTCCTATTTCTATGTTGAATCACCACAAGTCCAAGTGCAGAAAGTGAAAGTTTAGGAACTTCAATTGGTGAACTTGAAAATCTTTGAATTGTTTCAGCAGCGTTATTTGCATGAAAAGTTCCATAAACACTATGTCCAGTTCTCATGGCCTCAAACAAAACTTCAGCTTCTTGTTTCTTTCTAATTTCTCCAATAATGATTCTATCAGGCCTCATACGAAGTGAGTTAACTATCAAATCTAACATAGAAACTTCTCCTTTTTTTTCTTGATTAGCTTGCCTCGCTTCCATAGGAACCCAGTGAGCATATTGAGGTAATCTAATTTCACGAGTGTCCTCAACAGAAACTATTCTTTGATCAATAGGAATAAAAGAACTAATTGCATTAAGAAATGAAGTCTTACCGGATCCAGTTCCTCCTGCTACAACAATTGATAACTCATTTTCCATTGCAAGCCAAATCAAAGATAAAACTAATGGAGATGAAGTCTTTGAATTAATCAAATCAGAAACAGTCCAAGGTTTATCTGAAAAACGTCTAATTGTAATTGTTGAACCTTTAGTTGAAACAGGATTCAAAGTCGCATTAAGTCTGTGTCCACCTCTAAGGTGAGCATCAAGAAGAGGATTCAAATTTGAAAAAAACTTTCTATTATCCAATGCAACTCTTGAAGCCACATTTTTAATTTCTTCATCATCTAAAAAAGAAAGGTTAGTTTTAAGCCAACCGTATTGCCTATGATAAATCATCACTGGAGATTGAGACCCATTAATTGTAATTTCTTCTATATTTGAATCAGAAACTAAAATATCAATAAATCCAAGATCTAAATTTTTCTGTACAATATAAGTTATCAGCTTCTGTCTTTTTTCAGAATCTAATATAGGAAGATAATATTTCAAAAGTTCTTCAACTTTTCTAATATAAGCTCTTTTAAGTTCATCATAGTCTATTTCTTTATCCTCTGCTTTCTCAAAAATTCCTTCTCTTAAAAGATCTTCTTTAATTTTTTCAACAATATAAAAAGTATATTTGTCAATGTCTAAAATACCTACTTCATACGTCTTAACTAAATCATTTTCAGCTTTATAAATTGAAATTGGTATTTTAGTTCCTTCAAATACAATGTCGTAGTTTGTAAATATATTCATTTTAAGAGATTTTTTTTGAAGATAAGACTTTATTTATTTTCATTTTAATTTCTTGTTTTCTACTATCTGGAACATTCAAATTCCTTATTGAACTAATCAACTGTTTATATAGCCTTGAAACATCTTCTTTTGAGCTGGCATGAACAAATTCTGTGTATAAAGAACCTAAGTGTTCCATTAACTTTCTTTCATCATCAGAAGAAATATTTTCATTCCCCTTATTAGGTCTTTTATGAAATTCAGAATAATCAACGTCCATATTTTTTGAAATCTCTTCTTGTTTGTAATTTTGATTATCATAATCTTCTTCTTTAAATTCTTGACTTCTCTGATTCAAACCATTTTCCAAGTTTTCAATAAGTTGCAAGTACTCCTTTTTCTCTTTGGAATATCTTTCAGGTAAAGTATTAAGTTTCATTTTTAAAGTATTCAAAGAATCATTTGAAACTCTTCTGTATTTTCTAACCGAATCTAAATAATCTTGAACTTCCTCTAAAACTTTTCCAGAATTAAAACTCTCTATAAACATGTTTACATTTGAATGTAAAACTAAATTAGAAACTAATTTATACAGTTCATTAATTTCATTGAAAAGAATAACCTTTCTCTCTAAAAATACATCCGGTAGAGAAGTGAAATGTTGTAAAATTTCATTATAAATCAAAAGTGAAGAATCTAAATTCTTTGAGATAATTTTCCCTTGGAATTTCTCAATCAAATCCCTAATCATTTTTTCCTTTGACTCATAAACTCTTTCATATTCTTTTTCTAAATAATCTTCTGCTCTAAGAAGTCCTTTCGTCAAAAGTTTTTTCTCTTCAAGTAATTCACTCATAAAGACTTTTGGAATTAAATCTGCCATCCTATTCACTTTCTCAAGTTGCTCTTCGACAGCATTACTCATGCCAGGAGTTAAAAGCTTAACAAGCTTGGACAACTCTTCTCTAATTTTGGATTTTATCAAATGGAACTGACTTGACTTAAAAGCATCAAGTAAATTATTAAATTCATTTTCTTTTTCTCTAAGTTTAATTTGAAATGCTAACTTTTCTTTTGAAAATTCTCTTGGAAAAGACGAAAGCAATTTTTGAATTTGCATATAGACATCATGAAATAACATGAAATCTTTATTTACTATAATCTGATCAATTTTTGAAAATTGCTCTTCTAGTTTTTGAGAATGATAATCTACACTTTGTTTAACTCTTGATAAATATTTAGATGAATAGTTTTCTGATAAAGAACCAAGTAATGTATTCCCCTTCTCTTCAAGTGTAAAAAATTTAACTGGAAGTGTTTCATCATATTTTTTAAGTTCATCATAAGCAGTTTTAATAAACTTAAGTTCAGGATTTTGAGATATTTGATTTTGAAAATCTTTTATCCTCTCAAGCGCCTGTTTCTGAAAATCTAAATCAACTACTCCTACTTTCTCTTCAGAAATTTCTTTCTTCTTTTCCACCTTAGATTTTGTATCTGGTTTATAGTCATCTAAGAATGCATCAATATCAATTACCATTTTTCTAGAATAACCTCAACTCCTTCTCAAATTTAACCCAAGCTAAATTGATCTTTTCATCCGCATACCCTCTTTTCTTTGCTTTATTTTTGAAAATGGTTTTTATTTCTGGCAAATATTTTGTTAAAAACTCAGGCCATAAATGTTTCATTTCTTCGTAAAGTATACCTCTAACTTTGGCTTTCTCAATAAAAATCGATTTTAACTGATCAATATCAATTTGTGAAAGAGCTGCCTTTTTCTTTTCAGCTCTCCCCAAAGAAACATAACCTTCAAAACCTTGATAATGTACTTCCACAATGTCATACTCTTCAAGAACTGTAAGCCACCTTTCAAGTAGTTGAATTGGCAAATTAAATTTAGCTTTTAAATCTGTCAAAGAAATCCCTTCATTATCTTTAATATGAACTACCAAGCTATCTACAGAAGTTGAAAGAAGATTCGATTGCATAATACGAATTTTCTACAAGTATTAATTATATGTGTTTATACCCATTAATTAGTGATTAAGCTCACTTTCCCCTATCTTTTTTTTAAGTAGATAAAACAAAACTCCATAAATTACAATTATTAACAATAAATACAAACCTACAGTCAATATTACAGTTAAAAAAATACTACTTATTTCATTAAAGAAAGGCATTGAAGTAAATGGAGGGAAATCAATTTCGGGAGGGAGTATTGAGTTGAGTATATTTTCAAGAATTGAAGATTTGAACACTAAAAAATAAACAAGTAAAGTGAAACAAAAAGAAACAAAAAGAGAGATCATATGTTTTTTAATTATAAAATATGGAATATGTTCAATTATCAATTCTCTTCCAAAAAGACGAAAATGTAAATAGTAAATTAGATTTGCCAAAATCAGAAAAAATATACTTAATAACAAAAATAAATAATATTTATCTGTAGTTTTACCTATTTTCTTTTCAACATCATCAATAGTGCTAATTGCTGTAATATTAATCGGGAGTTCTATATTTAGTGAGCCATTTGAGTTTTCATCCATAGAAGAAAATTCTGCCATAAGGTTGTCATACAATGTTAAATTGAGCACCTCACAGAAGTCTTCTTCACCATCATAGTTACAATTCTCTCTAAGCTCTGAAAACTCAGTTGCTGCAAAAGATACATTCTCTGAAAAAACGTCATAATCCATAAAAACTTTAAAATCTTCTGGAATCATAGAGCCAACTGTTGAGACAGGAATCGCTCCTTCTTGAGGCCCTAATTGGTCTTTAGAAACAGAAAGTAAAACATTAATAATTACTCCCTTAGTTCCATTTGAAAGATTTTGGTTTAATTGTAAATTGTTTGAAATAAGTTGAATTTCTTCATAACTTAAATTACCTATCTGAACTTCTATAATCTCCTCATTGTCTGAAAAAGAAAGACGCAAATAAGCCTCCTCTCTAACTTCGATAAGCTCCTTTAAACTTTCAACATCTTCTCTTGTAGCATCTTGAATTGAAAACCCATAAGCTCCAATCTGAGACTCTAAAAAAGAATAAGACAAAACTGAATTCTCTGCTCCATTTTTTTCAAGTTCATCGTAAATATAACTAATAAAAACTTCAACAAAATCAACTTTTGTTTGTAAGTCTAGTTCTTGAGTATTTCTATCCATGAAAAAATCAATTTGAGTTTTTGTAAGATTATTAACATAAAAAGCTTCAATATGAGAATTTTCAGAAATTATAACTTCAACTATCTCTCCAGGATTTTGTATAAGCCTCTCCTCAATTAAAGACTTAAACTGACTAACTAAAATTACATCAATTGTCGGTTGCATAGAATCAGTTAAATCTTCTAAATTTGAATTAACAACTAAAAAAACAAAAAAAAAAGTCATACAAATAGTTGCTAAAGAAACTAGAAGTTTTGTTACTCTTTTGAATATATTTTTCCAGGAAATAGCAATTGATAAAAAAATATAAGTCAAGACAAACGTTAAAATTATAGCTGACAAACTATGAGGTAACTCCACTGAAAATCCATATGCAAAAAGTAACTGTAAGTTATCTTTTAAAAAAAATAAAAGTAAAAATAAAAAAAACAATCCTAAAACTATAAATGCTCCTCTTAAATACTTCTCAAACTCCATTTAATCTAATTTATTTAAGTTTCAAATCAATAATTGACAAGACTACTGTATCTAGCTGTCCCACTACATCTTTAAAAAGTTGAGTGATAACCAGAAAGAGATTCAAATCATCGTGAAGTTTGTTCCTAAGCATCTCAAAATCTTTAAGTAAAGACTGTTTTTTATCAAGATATAATCTTAAATTAACATCTATATTTGTCTTGGATTGTAAAAGACTCGTAATAAAAGTAAAATAGTCGCTCAAATCTCTAAGTGTGTCTTCAATATACCTATTATGGTCATCAGTCTCATTCTTCAAATACCTTGCAATACGTTTTGTGATATCTCCAATTGTTTCAAGTGAAGAGATAATTCTCCATAAATGAATAGCATCTTTAAGTTCGTCTGGATTCTCCCAAGCACCCAAGTTATAATTGATTGCTTTGTTACCCAAGAAAGTTAATTTGTTAATATTTTTGTCAAGTTGAGTTATAAGTTGATATTTAGTGTCTTTATCATCGTCAAAAAGCTCTTCAAAAAGCATTTTCTCCATCTCAATAATTTCTTTTATTAAACTATTAATATTTAATTCAGCAGGATTAGATAAATCTCTTAAGACAATTTTCTCCTTTGTAATTTCTACAATCTCAAGTGAACTAACTTTCTCTTTGAAAACCCTAATCTGATCAAGCTTAGGAATTAAATCTTTTCCTTTAATAACAATAGTTTTATAATTTTTAAGATAATACGATAAAAGTTCTTTATTAAATAATTTCAAAGGCTTATTGTCAAGTTCTATAACTCCTTCTTTTAAATTCTGTTCTTTGGGAACACTCAAAAGAATTGAGTCTTGTTTTTGATACAGATTGATTGTATCTCCTTTAGAAAGCCCATTTTGTTCAAGCCATTCTAAAGGTAAAGTAATTACATAAGAAGATGTACCAAATTTAATAATTTTCCTTGGTTCCATAAAATAAAAAATCAATATTTATTTATATATGTTATTTATATCTAAATTTTCAGTTCATAAAATTCTTTCATATATCTCATCAAGATAGCCGTAATTGAAATTATAATAGGTCCCAAAATCAATCCTTGAAGTCCAAAGGCTAAAAGTCCACCTATAAATCCAATAAAAACTAATGGAGGAGATATAGTATCTTTATCGCTCATCAAAATAGGCCTTACAAAGTTATCAACCATACTAATAATCAAAGCTCCATATACTAAAAGGCCTATTCCTGCAAACTCATTTCCTGTAACAATTAAGTAAAATCCTGCTGGAACCCAAATAAGTGGTGTTCCAAGATAAGGAATCAAACTCACAAGAAGAGTTAAGAAAGTTAAAATCATAATGTTTGGAACTCCAAAGACAATATACCCTAATAACGCAACCACCGTTTGAATAATTCCTGTTAAAAAATATCCTCTGAATAAAACTCTTAAGTTTTTAGTAATATTGTTTAAGATTTCATTTTGTTTTCTAAGTCCAAGTGGAATGTATTCATTAAAGGTCTTAAAAATTTTTTTATTGTAAATCAATATATAATATGAAATAAACAAAATAATAAAGAAAAACATTAATGCTTGAGGAATTGATGAAAAGAACCCTTCTACATAATTAATAATAAACTTGGCAAATGAAGTTACAAGTGAAGAATAGTCAAACGAAGCTAGAACCTCAGAACTTGTTGCACTTTGTAAGAAATTGGAAACTGCTTGGTTCAGAATTTCAGGATTCTCAAGATAAATTTTGTATTTAACTACGATCTTAACTAAACTTAAAATCAAAAAATATGATAAAAGAGCAAGAGGTAAGAAAATACCTAAAGTTGCTGTAGTTAAAGTCATTAAAGATGCAATCTTATTTTTACCAAATTTATTCAAGTAAAAAGAATAAAGTGGAAATAGAAAATATGAAAGAATAGCTGAATACAATAAAACAGCTAAAATTGGTTTGATAACTATAAACGTTAGTAAAAGAAATAAAACGCCAACTAAAATAACAAAATTCCTTTCTGCAATTTTTGTAAATCTTTGTTCACTAGTTACCATTTTCTACTATTTTTAATAATGAGTTTATATTCTCTTTTAAAGTTGCTTGAAGTTTTTGCTCTTCTTCTAAGATATTTTCCTCAGTTAAGACCTCTTCATCAGTTGAACAATTCTGAGCTGCAATAGTAGCAATTTTCATTGATCTTAAAACAACTAATTCTTTTGCAATTTTTTTTGAATTATTCAAAATATTTCTCTCCCTTCTAACTTTAGTTTTATCAGTATCATTTTTAAGTTTCAAAACTTCATTTTTTTTATCATCAATAAATTTCTTTAAAGAATCATAAAATCTCTCAGGTAAGTTAGTCAATGCCTTAGATTTTTTTTCTTCCCTAAGAACATTATAAAGAGAATTAAAAGTTAAAAGTGGAATATCGTTAGTGTTCTCAGAGCTCATAAGGTTTTAGGCTTTAAAGAAGTATTTAAATGTATTGTTTCACAAATAAGAAAAATATTAAACAATATCCAAAAGTCTCATAGATTTTTGATATTTCTTAGAAAAAATTGAAACTTAGCCTGTTACATTACAAACTCTTGTTCCAGCTAGCGGCAAAGGTGGGATTTGAAGAATCTACGAGCTTGTGAGTTGATTTGGTGGAACGAAAAAATTGAGTGAGGCCATCTGGGTGAAAATCACACCGACAACTGTAAAGGCGGAGGTGGGATTTGAACCCACGATCACAGGGTTGCAGCCTGTAGCCTTACCACTTGGCTACCCCGCCATGAAAATTATTACTCAAAGTGGTTTTATAAAGATTTCAGTTCTTAGGAACTAGTTGAAATCCATTGAAAATCACTTCAGAATTCTTATCTAAAATTTTAGCAACTCTGTATTTGCCTTTTGTCCAGATTTCCCCATTCTTCAAAAAATGTGTTGCTTCAAGTATTCTAACTCCTGCAAGAGGTCTGCTAATTTGCTGATTTCCTTGTGTTTCAACTAATGGCACATACTCATCATCATTCATATAATAATTCCTTTGTCCTTTCTTCAAAAAATGGTAAGTGTTATCAACTTCTAACTTCTCAGGTATACACTCTTCTTTTGCGCGTCTACCCTCCTGAAATTCCTTTATATCCCTAAGTGCTAAATCTGGATTAAACTCTACTTGTATTCCCATTTTTCTATAGAGGTTTTAAATGTCCTGTAATTTCATTTATTTTAATTTCAGGCCCAGGCCCAATAGCTCCACAGCTAATAGTTCCTGGCGTTAATTCTGTGTGACCGGCATCTTTGATTATTGAAGTAACCAAATCTTTATCCTGCGCTTTTTCAATTAATTTTTGAAGTTCTTCTAAACTTTCAACTCTTAGTGCTATTTTTTTCATACCTCCTTGCCTCCAGTTTTTCACAAGTTTAGAATTGGCTGACAAAGTAGCATCAACAGCAGCATGTGAAGCTTGAGCAGCAATTTTTCCTTTAGACATTTTCAAATCTTCACGTATAAGAAGAACTTGCTTTAATTCTGACATAATTTATCTAGATAACTAAATTTTATAAACTTCTCTCTTTTATCTTCTACTTATGGTTTTAGACAAGCTTGGGAGTTCACTTAAAGATTCACTCTCAAAAA
>JBFKKL010000005.1:0-16163 GCA_041631255.1 Candidatus Woesearchaeota archaeon
ACAAGCAAAAAAATTATTAATTCTGCTACTGTTAATAAAGGAAATCTATGTGAATCTACTGATATAGTTTATGTGCATAAAGAAAAATCAAAAGAATTTATTGAAAATTTAAGAATTGAAGCTAAAAAGAACCTTTCAATTGATTTACTACATCAAAACACAATAGGAATTTTGAGAAAAGAAAATATAGAATATATAATTTATGAATTTCATAAAAAAGGGAAAAAACATTTACTTGAAACTACTGGAAGTGGGAGTTCATTAAAACTTCATACATCTGTTGTTGAACACCACAAATATGAAAAAACTCAAGAATATCCTGGACCTATAGTTGCTGTTAGGACTTTTGAAACAATTGATGAACTTAAAGATTTAGTATTTAGTGATTTAAAATATAATAATAAAAAGAGAAACTTAGTGACCTCTGTTTATTCATCATCCGAAAAAAATTTCAAAGATACTCTTATGTTTCTTAAATCACATACTGTTAAATTCAATAAACCAACTCACGAAATGGATTTTTTATTGCCTCATCAAGGCTTGTTTTTAATCGAAGAACTTGTCGATAAAATTGAAATTATTCAATAAGTAAATTATCATAGAAAATTAAAGTAGTAATTGTCTCTCCGTTTAATCTCCCTGCACTTGTTTTTGAACTTCCAATTTCTCCAAAAGAATAACATCCAAAAAAAGGAATGTCTTTATGTCTATCTACCACAATTTTATTTGCTTTTTCTTCATGAAAATTCATAAGAAGTCTTCTTGAAGAACAATTAGTAAATAGAGCTACTGCCATTTTTCTTTTTTTATTTTCTTTTAAAGATTCATCTATAACATCTGACATTTTTGTATATAATGATTTTTGATCATGTTTTAAAATATTCAATATCATGTTTTTCTTCAATTTATAAGTTGAATGAAGTGTTTTTCCATCAGGGTTTGGGAGGGCTTCTCTAATATATGATGATCCATCTAAGGCAATTGAACCAAAAGGTCTCTTTAAACTAAAAGCAAAAGGGTCTTCAAGATATTTTTTCTTTGAAATATTAGTTATTCTACAATATTCTGCAACAGGTTCTTTCCCATTTAGTTCTAATATATCGTTTCCGTTTTTATCTATTTTTGTTATTGCAGCATAATCGCTAGTAGTATTATAACTGTGTTCAATCCCAACTTCAAAATAAACATTAGAATTAATAAAAAGAACTACTCCTGCATCTGTATACACATCTCCATTCGCAAACTGATAATTTCTAACTGATTTTGAATTTGGATCAAGAAATTCTTGAAAATCAGATCCTGCAGAAAGGCCAAACATTGCAATATTTGGGCCAGTATAATCAACTATACCTTCCAGAAATGATGCTTCTTTTCCTGAAACATATTCTCCATTTTGTTTATACTCCCCACCAACAAAGCACATAATTATATATGGTCTAACTTTAATTAGGCTAGAGTAGTCTTGAGTCTTTGATCTTGCAAATTGAATATATGAATCAACATTCTTATCAATATGTAAATTTTTAATTGCGTCCATAGCAGTATTTCTTCCTGCAACAACAGGACTTTCCCTATAATTGTCAGTTACACTTACTCCAAAGGATAGGTAATCTGAGAAAAAAGTTATTATCGAAACAACTGTATTTTTATCTTCCACTACATTACTTGAAATCTGTTTATCTACTGAAGCACCTGCCCAGTTTTTCCCGATTATCTCATTTATTCCTCTTGCAATCTCATTTTGATCTGCCCTTGGATCTGTGTAAACTATAGAAAATGTTGGTTCAATTTTTTTCTCTTTTGAAAGTGAAATCTTTGCAGCCTCTTTTGCTGCAAGATAAGGATCTTCATTAGAAGAAGAGCCTATTCCCACACTTAAATTGCTTCTTCTTCTAAAGTCAAAAAGGGACATATTGCCCTCATTTAATAATTTTAAGTAAATATAATTGAATTGTCGTTTTTGAGTAGTTACTAAAAAACAAAACACTTAAATTTATAACCCAAACGTGTCTAGATCAAAATATTTTGTTTCAATACTTGATGTTTCAGGAATCTTCCCATTTTGTTATGAAAAAACTGGTGATTTGAGAAGGGATTTTGAGAATAAACAAGAAGCCTTAAGAAAACTATCCAAATTTGTTTATGAACTTCAAGGTTATTTCGGAGAAGGAATTCATTTTGTTGAGGAAGATAGAAACAAGAAACAGATTTTTGAACAATATATATTTGATAACTCAGGAGTTATGGAAATTATTCTTGAAAATCCTGTAGCAGTTGTTGCCAAATTTGATAAAAGAAAAAGAGCCCAAAGATTCTGTATTTCTTTAAAAAAAACTTTTGCAAATTATTTAGATCCTGAAAAAATTGAACATAGAGTCTTTATGGACTCCATTAAAGTTTCAAGTAATACTAATGATAATTTAAATATTGAAAGTTGGCAAAAAATTTCTAAAATTAAAAAACTACTTAGAAATACTTTGATATTTTTTGGAACTACTTTAGGTATATTTGCTTTGATTGAATATATTAAGTCTGTTGCATCATTTTTTTTCTCAAGATATTTTCACATAGGAGATATTGTTGTTACAATTTCAGTTTCAGTTATTATTGCTTTTTTATTTAGACCTATGGAACTTGCAGTTAACCAAGCAGTTTCTAAACTATTTCAAGAGAGAAAAAAGAAAAAATAAATTTACCTTTTTAGTTTACATTCATGAAGTGTTGAAAGCAAAGAATAATTTGCATAGATTAAAAGAGGAACTGAGATTACTTTGAGCTCTAATCCATCATAGGGGAATAGAGTTAGAAGTGATGCTAAGCCAATGTAAGATGCAAGAGTTATTGAACAAGCAGGACATCCTGCTGCAATTATCCCAAAAAATGCTCCGATGGTTGATGTTGAATTTTCTTTTAAATTAAATGAAGAAAAAGTTAAATATTTGTAAATTGATAAAGGCATAAATATTGCAAATAGTGCTGAAATTAAAAATTCTGAAATTCTATGTATACAATAATAAATAATTCCGTAATTTCCTAAAAGCAATTCTTCATTTGTGATAAAACTGAAAGTTGTATAAAGGATAACAAATAAAAAAATTGCAAGTAACAAATATGAGTTTCTAGAAAATACTAGCTTAAAGTTTTTTAGAATTTTATTCATTAAAAGAAATAATTTTTGGATATTTATATATCCTCTCTTTAATTATTTATTCTTCAAGCTTTCTATCGATTACTTGTTTGAAAGCACTAAATGGCTGTGCTCCTACTAGAAGTTCTCCATTAATTACAAATGAAGGCGTTCCTGAAACTCCCAGTGCTGATCCTTCTGCAAAGTCCGCATCAACCTCTGCTGAAACTTCAGGATCTTCAATACATGAGTCATAAAAACTTGTCGCAACTCCTAACTCTGTTGCCCAAGTTTTTAAATTAGCCGCTGAAAGTGAAGCTTGGTTTTTAAATATTGTATCATGCATTTCAAAAAATTTCTCATCTCCTAAAGCATTGTAAACACAAGTTGCTGCAATAGCTGCTGGTTTAGCTTGAGGATGAAAATTTAATGGAAAGTCTTTGTAAACAAGTTTAACTTTACCTGTATCAATATACTCTTGAAGAAGTTGTGGGTAAGTTTCTGAGAAGAATCTTGCACAAAATGGACATTCAAAATCTGAATATTCAACAATTAAAATTGGTGCATTCGGATCTCCTTTCATAGGTTGATTTTCAATGTTAGGTTCTTCTACTTGTGGATTTTGTGATCCCGATCCGCCCGCTTGAGCTCCTCCTCCTGCCGAGTATTCTTCAAAAGTATTTGCAAAAAATGTGTCCAGCCTTGTAACTTTCTCATCAATTTCATCTAAATTTCCAGATGATCCACTAGAACTAGTTGCAAGAATAATAAAACTTACAAGTAGCTGAAGTGCAACAAGTGCAATTAAAACTCCAAGCAGACTATTTGTTCGAGAGGAATTATTTCTGGTACTAGAAATTGGTTTTCTCTCTTCTCTTTTTGGAATAGATTTTTTTGGCTCTGATTTCTTTTTTTCTGCCATAGTATGAATTCTAAAATATTATCTTTATAAATTCTTTCTTTGAATATTCTTTTCTTTAAAAATAAGGTGTTACTTTACATTTTGAAAAGAAGTGCAAAGTTTTTTTCACTTTGAACTAAAAAGTCTTCTTTATATATTAATAGTCTTATAAATTGTTATGACTTTAGTTACTGATTCACATCCTGTCGTTTCTGAAAGCTTTAGAGCTGAACTTGAAAAAATTAAAGAACTTGATTTTTTTGAAAGTGATGAATTCTTACATTTAGAAAATCCAAAAAGAAGTGTTAGTGTTAACTTTCCAATAAAGCTTGATAATGGAGCTGTGAAATTTGTTAATGCCTATAGAATCTTATACAATGACGCACTTGGCCCTGGAAAAGGTGGAATAAGATTTCATCAAAGCGTGAATGAAGAAGAAGTTACTGAGCTTGCATTTTTGATGATGCTAAAAACTTCACTTGTTAATTTGCCTTTTGGTGGAGCTAAAGGAGGAGTTAAAGTTAACCCTAAAGACTTATCTGAAGCTGAACTGAAAAGAATTTCAAAAAAATATGTTCAAGAAATGTTTCCAGTTATTGGGCCTAGAACTGATATCCCTGCGCCAGATGTTAATACCAATCCAAAGATTATTGGATTTATGATGGAGGAATATGAACATCTATTAGGAGAAAAATGCCCTGCAGCATTTACAGGTAAACCTATTTCAATTGGAGGGTCTCAAGGACGAGAAACATCAACGGCTAGAGGAGCATTTTATATTATTGAAGAAAAATTTAAAAAAATTAAAAATAAAAATAAACTTAGTGTTGCAATTCAAGGTTTTGGGAATGCAGGTGGACATTTAGCAGAACAGTTATCTTGTTTAGGTTTTAAAATAGTTGCAGTTTCTGATTCAACTTCGGCACTTTACTCTTCAAAAGGACTTGATGTTAAAAAACTTTTAAAATATAAAAATTCTAAAAAAAGTTTTTCAAGTTATGAAGAAAAAGGAGTTAAATATTTAACAAATGAAGAATTACTTGAGCTTGATGTCGATATACTTGTACCAGCAGCTTTAGGAGGAGTTATTACTTCACAAAATGTAAAAAAAATAAAATCTAAATTGATTGTTGAACTTGCAAATACTCCTATTACTGTTTCTGCTAATGAAACATTAGAGAGAGAAAAAGTTGAAATAATCCCTGACATCTTAGCAAACTCTGGAGGAGTTATTGTTAGCTATTATGAATGGGTTCAAAATTTACAGAACGAGAAATGGAGTGAAGAAGAAGTTAATGAAAAACTTAAGAAAAAAGTTCTTGATTCTTATAAAGAAGTTTGTGATGAAAGTAAAAAATCAAAACTTTCAATTAGAACTGCCAGCTATAAACTAGCAATTGAGAGAGTAATTGAAGCTGAGAAAACCAGAGGAAACCTCTAGTAACAAAACTTTATATAAACTAAAAAGAAAAAATATGTAATGAACAAAAAAGCTGTCCATCCTGTTGTTGCAATTGCTTTATTAGTTTCTTTAGCGGTAATAAGTGTAGTTGGATTTCAACAGTTTATGAATAATTATCAAAGTAGTATACAAAATCAAGTAGAGAATCAAGGGACAACGAATATTCAAACAAGAATTGATAAAGTCGTAGGAAATGATTTATATTTTAGAAATGGATTTGATGTAAATATTAGTATAACGGAGGTTAAAGTTAATGGGACCTCTTGTAACATAAATGGAAGTTATGGGACAGGAATACAAAATATAAACATAAGTTCTTGCAGTGTAAACCTTACAGGAAAAATTGAATTTGTAGTTTTTACTGATAAAGGGATTTTTTCTAAAAAAGAATTCTTTGAAAATACAATTAGTCTTAGTGGTGGTTCTTCTGGAGGAGATGAACCAGTTTATACTGATTACTTTGTTTCAGTTTGGAATACAAGTAAAACTAGTGCCGGAAGCTCAGCATCAAATCAAATAACTTTACCTTTAGAATCCTCCGGAACATACAATTTTTTTGTTGATTGGGGAGATGGAAGTAATGATACAATTACAGTTTGGAACCAAGCAGAAACAACTCACACCTATGCCTCAGAAGGAGAGTATACACTAAATATTTCAGGAACTATTGTAGGATTTAGATTTAATTTTGGAGGAGATAGGTTAAAGATAATTGATATTCAAGCATGGGGGCCTTTAAGACTTGGAAACAGCGGATATTATTTTTATGGATGTACTAATTTAGACTATACGGGCAGTGATACTTTGAATTTAAGTGGTACAACTGATTTGACTTATCTGTTCTCTAGTGCAAGCTCTTTTAATGGACAAATTAATAGTTGGGATACAAGCTCAGTTACAAATATGAATTCAATGTTTGAATATGCATCTTCTTTTAATCAAAATTTAGATTCATGGAATACAAGCTCAGTTACTGATATGGGGTGGATGTTTAATGGAGCAACTATTTTTAATCAAAATTTAAATTCGTGGGATACAAGCTCAGTTACAAATATGAATTCAATGTTTGCAAATACAAATTTATTTAATCAAAATTTAAATTTGTGGGATACAAGCTCAGTTACAAACATGAATAATATGTTTTCTTATGCTGACGCTTTTAATGGAATTATCGAACCTTGGAACACAAGTTCAGTTACAGATATGGGATATATGTTTTCTTATGCTGACGCTTTTAATCAAGATATGGGTAACTGGGATACGAGCTCAGTTACAAATATGGAAAATATGTTTGAATATGCAACTTCATTTAATCAAAATTTAAATTCATGGGATACGAGCTCAGTTACAAATATGAGAAACATGTTTTATAAAGCTTCTTTGTTCAATCAAAATTTAAATTCATGGAATACAAGTTCTGTTACTGACATATCTAACATGTTTTTTGATGCAACTACATTTAATGGAAATATTGGTAACTGGGATACGAGCTCAGTTACATCTATCTATGCAATTTTTTATGGGGCATCTTCTTTTAATCAAAATATAAGTTCATGGGATACGAGCTCAGTTACAGGAGGGATGAACCAAGTATTTTATAAAGCAACATTATTTAATCAAAATATAGGTGATTGGAACACAAGTTCGGTTACAAGTATGAACTGGATGTTTCAAAACGCGACTTCATTTAATCAAAATCTATCCAAATGGGATGTTGATCAAGTAACAAGTTGTACTGACTTTAATACTTCTGCAACTAACTGGACACTCCCCACCCCTAATTTTATTAATTGCACAATTTAACTCTCTTTCAAATATTCTCCTACATTCATGACTGAAATAATCTTATTCTGTTTTCCTTTTCCAACTCCAATTATATTAGAATTGAAAGTTATTATGTAGTTTTCTTCTTTTATTGTTTCAGGAATTTCTATGTCTTTTGAGAATGTAAATTGTAATGCTTTTTTGTTTGAAGTCAAATCTAAAATATTTTGAGTATTATTCTGAATTATCCTAAGAAAATATTTTGAAGGAAGAAGTTTGTCTTTTAATTGAATATAAATTAGAGTTTCTCCGTGTATTTGTTTTTTTAAAAAAGGTTTTGACACAAGATAATAATTATTATTTTTCTTTAGAAGAGATTTCCCTTTAAGAATATTGTTAATTTTTTCTTCTGAAATATTAAAACTTTCAAGAAAAGCTTTGATCCTATTAAAGTCCATGATAATTAAATAAATATCATTGATATTTAACTGTATCTAAAGTTAGGTCCTGTACAGTATTTTCTGCTAAAGTTGTACTCTCATAAATAACAGGCCTGTTTAATGATTCTAAATTATAAGTTAATTCTAAATCAACTCGAGGGAATCTATGTGAAACTCTAAACTGATAGTTAGAAAATATTTCATTAGCAATTCTTTGCTTTTCAGCAATCACCCTATTCCTAAGAGAATCACTATAAAGCCGCATTCTTGTAGAATAAGGAATTGATGAATCATCACTAAAATAAATTTTGTTCTCTAAATTTAGAGTTTCTTCAAAAAAATTAATCTTATGTGCAACTATTGGAGCTATTATTAGAGGTAATGAAAGACTTGAATTTAAAAGTAATTCTCTTATTAATTCTTTTTTATTCTTCACAGAATGAAGATTTATTTATTTAGATTTAAAAAACTTCTGAAATTACTACTCCCTTTTTGATGCCCAATATTTTTCAATTGCTAAATTAATTTCTTCTCTTGAAGCTCTTTGCACATTTGATTTACATTTTTTTCCTTCATTAGAGTCAACACATAATCCCGCTTGTTTTTCCATATAAGTTTTGTAACAATCGTATAACTCTTGGCCTTTCAACTCATCAATCCAAGTACATTGTTTAGATTTTTCTTTAAAACTTGGAATATAAACATTAATTTTAGAAATAGATTTAGATTCAAATTCTCCACTTCCAAGAATAATTGCTGTTCCAGTCAATGTGCTAAAAAGTATTTTTTCAAGAAATCCTGTCATTTATATTACTACTTATAAGTACTTATTATTTATAAACTCATCGATTTTGGCTTAATTTTGGGCTTAATTTTGAAATTTTGTCCAAATTTAATATTCACTTTGGATAGTAGTAACAAAAGCATTAAACCCTGTTTTTCGTCGTTTGTTTATGGATTCTCAGAACCTTAGAACAAAAGAAGTTTTTGTTGAAAATGAGTTAAAAGATGCTTATTTATCGTACGCCATGAGTGTTATTGTTGGACGTGCATTACCTGATGTTAGAGACGGTTTAAAGCCGGTTCACAGAAGAATTATTTATGCCATGTACAAAGAAGGGTTACTTTCTTCAAAGAAGTTTTCCAAATCAGCCGGAGTTGTTGGAGAAGTTCTTAAAAAATATCATCCTCACGGAGATACTTCAGTTTATGATGCAATGGTTAGGATGGCTCAAGAGTGGAACTTACGTTATGTTTTAGTTCATGGGCAAGGTAACTTTGGAAGTATTGATGGAGATAATGCTGCAGCTTATAGATATACTGAAGCTAAGATGATGAAAATCACTGAAGAATTTCTTAGAGATATTGAGAAAGAAACAGTTGATATGAGACCTAATTTTGATGAAACTGTTGAAGAACCAACTGTACTGCCAACTCTTGTTCCTAATTTATTGATTAATGGTTCTTCAGGGATTGCTGTTGGTATGGCAACAAATATCCCTCCTCACCATTTAGGAGAAGTTTTGGATGCAGCAATCAATGTGATTGATGAACCAACAATTTCTGTTGAAGATTTAGTTAGAAAAGGACATGTTAAAGGTCCTGATTTTCCAACTGGAGCTACTATTTTGAAAAATGAGGGAATTAATGAATTCTATTTAACAGGTAGTGGTTCAATTACAATGAAAGCTATTTGTTCTATTGAAGAGCTTGATAGGGGAAAAAGTGCAATAATTGTTGAAGAAATACCTTATCAAATTAACAAAACTAATTTGATCAATCAAATTGTTGAGTTAGTTAAAGCACAAAAAATTAAAGACATTTCTGATATTCGTGATGAATCAAACAAAAAAGGAATTAGAATTTACATTGAAGTTAAAAGAGATGTTGATCCTAATATTGTACTTAATCAATTGTATAAATTTAGTTCTTTAAGAACTAACTTTAGTGCAAAAATGCTAGCAATTGTTAATGGAGTTCCTACAATTTTGAATTTACTTTCTTATTTGCATAACTTCATTGCATTTAGAAAAGAAGTTATTATTCGTAGAACTGAATTTGATTTGAAAAAATCTCAAGAAAGATTACATATTTTAGAAGGACTGAAAATTGCACTAGACAATATTGATGAAGTAATTGCATTAATAAAAGCTTCAAAATCAGGTCCTGAAGCAAAAGAAGGATTAATAACTAGATTTTCTTTTAGTGAACTACAAGCCCAAGCAATTCTTGATATGAGATTACAGAAATTAACTGGTCTTGAGATGGAAAAAATCCGAGATGAATATGAAGAAATATTAAAAACAATTAAAACTCTTGAAGGAATTCTAGCGTCTGATTCTAAACAGTATTCAATTATTAAATCAGAGTTTGAAGAAATGAGAGATAAATATAATGATGAGAGAAGAACTAAATTAGTTGCTGATCATGGAAACATAAATATCGAAGATTTAATCCAAGATGAAGATTTGGTAATAATGATTACTCAAAATGATTATATTAAAAAAGTTCCTCTTGACCAATATAGATCTCAAAAAAGAGGTGGTAAAGGAGTTAATGCACATATTAAAGATGAAGATGCTGTAAAGAACTTGTTTGTATCGAATTCAAAAGACACTCTTCTTATTTTCACAAATGACGGAAATATTAATTGGATGAAAGCTTATGAAGTTCCAACTGCAACTGGAACCTCAAAAGGTCGTCCTATTGTTAATTACATTGATTTACGTGGTAAAAAGATTACTAATGTTATGAATGTAAGTGATTTAACTAAAGGTTATTTGATTTTCTTAACTAAGAAAGGTATAATTAAGAAAACAGAACTCGCTAACTTTTCAAGACCTCGTGCTGGAGGAATTAAAGCGATTAATCTAGATGAAGGAGATACCGTTCTTTCTGTAATTTACTCAGAAGGGATTCAAGATATTATTTGTGAAAGTGATGTAGGAATGGCAATTAGATTTAAACAAGATGACTTGTCTGTTCTTGGAAGAACTGCTCGTGGAGTTAAATCAATGAATCTTCGGACAGGAGAAGAAGTTGTAGGAGTTGAACTTGCAACTCCGGGTAAAACTATGCTTTCAATTACTGAGAGAGGTTATGGTAAAAGAACACTCTTGTCAGAATACCCAACAATTAGACGTGCTGGTCGTGGTGTAATTGATATTAAAACTGATAACAGAAATGGTAAAGTTGTTATGATGAAAGCTGTTGGTGAAGATGATGAAGTACTTCTAGTTACAAAGAAAAAAATCATTAGAGTTCCTGTAAGTGATGTTAGAATTATTGGACGTAATACTAAAGGAGTTAAAGTTGTTAACCTTGATGAAGATGATAGTGTTGAGAGAGTTGAGAGAGTAGTTAATGAACAGAATGAAGACGATATAGTAGAAAACTAATCTTTTAATTCTCTATAAGCCCTTCCACCAATTTTGTGAATAACTTTTCCGACATTCTTTGACCCTAATCTTTTTATTTTTCCGGAGCCATCTTCTTTTGAAATTATGATGTTTGCATGATCCATGTCTAAGTCTGTTTGAGAATATCTACCTTCAACCCTTTCACAAAAATCTGTTAATTCTAAATGAGTACACCCATTATTTTCAGCAAACTTAGAAATTCTCCTTAATTGAGCATTGATTCCTGAAAGATATTTGTCCTTTGATTGACTGCTTAAGTACATACCTTGTTTTATGTCCGTATAGATTGTAACCGGCGGATTTGGAGTATATGATCCTATAAGGTGAAGTTTTGGTTCTAATCTTTGGTCCACTAATAAATATTTTTCTAAACCTTTTTCAATAGAAATTTCTTCTAATCCATTAAAATCTTCTAATTGGACTTCCCAAAAATTCCCTTTTTCATCCTGCCTTACAAGGACAAAATCTAAAGTCATAGGATTATTGTTATGAATTGTGATTTATAAACTTTGGTTTGAGTACTACTCACCAGTAATCTTTTTCTATTTACTTAATGTTTATAAAAACTGAATTTCTTATAATACTACAATGGTAAAATTTGAATTAAAAAAATTACCCTATGAATATAATGCACTTGAGCCTTATATCGATGAAGAGACACTTCAGGTACACCATGATAAACACCATCAAGCTTATACTGACAAATTTAATGTGGCACTTGAAACAGACTCAATTGACGAGAGTGATATATTAAAGATATTTGGAAATATTTCTAAATATTCTATGGCCGTTAGAAATAATGGTGGAGGATATTGGAATCACCAATTTTATTGGGAAAGTATGACTGGTTCTAAAACAGAAGTTTCAGGAGAATTACTTGAAATGATTAATAGAGATTTTGAGAGTTTTGATAAATTCAAAGAACATTTCTCCAATTCAGCTGCAACACTTTTTGGATCAGGTTGGACTTGGCTTTGCCTAAGTGAGGGTAAATTAGTAATCTTTAATACACCTAACCAAGATAATCCTTACATGGATGTTGTTGGTGGAAATGCTATCCCATTACTCGTTATTGATGTTTGGGAACATGCATATTATTTGAAATATCAAAATAAAAGGCCAGATTACATTTCAAACTTCTTCAATGTTATTAATTGGGATAAGGTTTCTCAAAGATTGGAGGCAGCAAGATGAGTAAACCTGTTAAAAGATTAAAAAGAGCAAGACATGAAAAAATTCTAGCAGGGGTTTGTGGAGGATTTGCACATTATTTTAGTGTTGATCCTGTACTTGTTAGAGTACTTTATATTGTTTTGATGTTAGTTACTGGATTTTTCCCTTTAGCGATTGCATACTTAATTATGTGGATAATTATGCCTGAAGAATAAATTTTATTCTAACTTTCTTTTTCTCTAAATAAAACACAAGTAAAACCTTTTTGTTCCAAAATTTCTGAACTAGTTTCTTTAGCAAGTTCTTCACTAAAATATTTAGCAGCATCTTTATCTTCTGCAATTAATACTTTAATCTTAACTATCTCATGAGCTCCTAAATATTTATCAATAGTTTCAATAAATGTAGGTGTTAAACCCGCTTTTCCTAAATTAAACTGAGGTTTTAAATCATTACAAAGTTTTTTTAGTTCTTTTTTGTCCATATTATAGGGAATTATCTGTGTTTTATAATATTATTCGAGACTTTGTCTTAACTGATTTTCAAGAGAGAAAAAATATTCTCTGCAATACTTAAGAGAAGTTGACTTATTATGTGCTATTGAAGTAATATGATCGCCTTCTGTTGCTGCACTAAACCTTGAATAAGTAACTACTACTCTCCTAAATTCTTCTTGAGAATCTAAATTTCTAACTAAAACTATACTATATTTTCCTCTTGGATCATTTGATCTTGTGAACATCTTGGCCTTAAATTCATAAACTACATTCCCAAATATTAAAACTCCGGATCTTGAATCTTCACCAAATCTTTTTCTATTTGGATCTAGAGGAGCAAAATAACCCTCTACACATTTATGAATTTTAGGACATAATAACCTCTCTAAAACATACCTTGAACTATTTATTAATTCAAATTCATTTTGAATAGGATATCCTCCGAACTGACTCATAGAGACTAGAACTTATATTTCATTTATTAACCTTCACCTAAGAGGCTGAAAAATTCTTCTCTAAATTCTTGAGCAATTTCTTCATTTTTAATTATAATTAGATTCTCATCGTTATAGTTTACTCCCGAGTTTGAAGGGTTCATTGAACCCGTTATTACCCACAATCCATCTACCACAAAGAATTTGTGATGCATTGTTTTAGAGTTAATATCTTTTTGAAGAGGGAAAATCTCTTTTAATTCTTGGGCACGAGAACCTTGAGAATTGAACATTCTTGATTCAATAACTCCTCTAATATTCAAACCATTTTTACTTTTTTGAATTAATATATTTTCAATATCATCATAAGTTAAAACAAAATTAGCAAAAAGAATTTCACTTTGAGCACTTTCTAAAACATCAATTGCTGCTTTAGAGCAATCATCTTGAGGACAGAAATAAGGTGTTAGTTCATAGTCTTTATCTTCAAATTCAAAATTGAATGTAGTTACACCATAAGACTTCTTATTATATCCAAAAGTTTCTGTAAATAATTGATCAAATTCTTTTTCATAAGTACTCGCTAACTTCTCTGATTCAATTTTAAACACATTGTTATTGTTATAATAGAAACCGTTCTCAGTTGGATTCATAGATCCTGCAATTACAATTTTATCGTCTATAATACAGAATTTATCATGCATGTAATTATCATATCTTGTTCCTCTGTTCTCATCTGAAACTATCTCTATATTAGTTCCTTTAAGTTCATTTAAAGGAGCTTCATCAATATAATTATGATCAATTACAAGCTTAACTTCTACACCATTTTTTTGTCTTTCTAGTAAAACTTCTGAAATATTGTGGTCATCAAATTCATAAACCGCACATTTTATTTCTCTTTGAGCAGATTCTAGGGTTTCTTTGAACAAATTAAAACAATTATCTTTTGGGCAAAATAGTAGCTCAATATCTTTTTGAAGTGTCTCATTGAATTGAGTAAATTCAATAATCTTAGTATCTGATTTTTGAGATGAAGAAGAACTTGCAGTATCTGTTTTTTTTGAATCGATGAATGTTTGAACCTCTTCTTGATGAGTATACCCATAGAAAATTAGAAAAATTAACGCTAAAAGTTTAACCAAAGTTAATTTTTGTGTCTTTTTTCTAGCCATAGATTTTTGAAAATAATTTATCTTATAAGTTCATGGGTTCACTTTATGAGCATAGAGCTATGAAATTATCCTTGATACTCTTTTTTTTAAGTTTTATAGGGATTTTTTTAGCTGAAAATAAATTAAAAATTGAAGAAATTCCTGTTAAAAACATTATTAAACAAAATATTAATGATTACGTAAAAATTTCAGGTAAAGTTTCTAACCAAAAGTTAATATCAGAAAATTTATTTTTTTATATTAAAGATTCAAACTCAGAGATTAGGGCAGTTTTGTTTGATTTTAATAGAACTTTAGAGTATAATAAGAAATATCAGTTTATTGGAAAAATAGTTTTGTATGAAACTGAGGTTGAAATTATTATTTCTGAAATTAAATATTAAAATCTGTATTTGTTTTAACAGGTTCTTCTGCCCCATTCACATAAACTTCTCTTTCAATAGTTCCAATTCTTTTTGCAAGACGTCTTGCTTCTTCAAATGATTCAACTTTTGGAACATCAATATCAGTTACATTAAGTTTATGCTTTATAATAATCCTTTTAATTTTAGTTTCTTTTACATCAAAAGCAAATTCTGAGAGAATCTTTTTTGCCATTGACCCCGGAAAGGTAGCTTTACAAAAATCTGAGCTGAATTCTTTATTTGGTTTAGGAAAATTTGGTTTAGTTACAAGCGACAAATCATCATTTTTAACTGAAAGTAAAAGATTGTATTTACCAAACTCATCAAGAAAAGTCTTAAATTTAATATCATTATCTAAAACATATTTGAAAATACCTCTTGCTTTAGTTACTTTAGCATATTTGATACCTTGATTCGCTAAATCTGGAGCTAAATCTTTATTCCATACGACTGAACCTTTAACATGGATTTCATTATTCTTTAAAATATCTGCAATAAGCATTAGAAGTTCATCATTATAATGAAATGATGCATTGATCTTAACTGCTGTAGCTGTAATTCTTATATCACACAAAGGACCTACAAATTCTCCTTTTGAATACCTCACGAATTTCTCATGAGCGTGCTGTGTTGCTTTTTTCTCAAAAATATCCTTAATATAGTGCATTTGCTTCTCAACTCTTAATTTAGAAATTGTTGCCCTATTTTCTTTTAGGCATTTTATAACTACTCTTTAGTAATTACTTTCGTTAGATTTATAAATATGGAGTTGTTAATCTTGTTTATGATTTTAACAGAATACTTAGCTATTGCAGCAATATTTATGACTGGAGCCTACATAGGATTTAAATTAGAAGAGCTTTTTTCTTTTATTAAAGATTTTGAAGAAGTTAGAAAATAAAACTAATCCTTTTTCCACTTTTCAAGCTGTTCTTTTACACTTGAGAAGTACGAATCAATATTTGTCTCAATTTCCGTAATAATTTCTTCTCTATTTTTTGAAAAGTAAACAAACATGAAACCTCTATCTAGGTTCACTTGTCTTTTCATTAGAAGATTTCTTTTTAGAAGTTTAGCCAATATTTTCTGAACAGTAGTTCTGTCTTTTTGAACTTTATCAACTAGTTCTTTAACACTTAAACCTCTCTTATTCTTGATTAGAGCTGCAAAAATATCATATTCTGAATCGTTTAAAGAATAATTACATTGGACTAAATCTCTAAGAGTTACTCGTTTACATGTGAAGTCAATTTTTCTCATAGTGATAATTTATTCACATCTATTTAAAAAACTTTGCCAAAATTACTAATGAGAACAGATTTATAAGGTGTGATTTATTATTCTATTTTATGAGAAATGTTGGTTTA
>JBFKKL010000006.1:0-12655 GCA_041631255.1 Candidatus Woesearchaeota archaeon
AATAATATCACTGCAACCATATAAATTGATTAACTTTGTTATTGCAATTCCAGCAGCTCCAGCCCCATTCATTACTATTTTTACTTCTTCTTTTTTCCTATTTGTGATTTTTAGAGCATTAATTATTCCTGCAAGTACTACGATTGCTGTTCCATGTTGGTCATCATGAAATACTGGAATGTCTAATTCTTTTTTTAGAGTTTCTTCAATTTCAAAACATTTAGGAGCTCCAATATCTTCTAAATTGATTCCTCCAAATGAGGGTGCTAGATTTTTTATTGTTTGAATTATTTCTTTAGTATCTTGAGTATTAAGGGCAATGGGGAATGCGTTCACACCTCCAAATTCCTTGAAAAGAACTGCTTTTCCTTCCATAACTGGCATAGCTGCTTTTGGGCCTATGTTTCCGAGCCCTAAAACTGCTGATCCATCTGTAATAACTGCAATTGTTTGAGAGTTTGAGCAAAGTTCATTGTATCTAGATTCTTCTTTTGCAATTTCCTCACATACAGCGGCGATTCCAGGAGTGTAGGCTATTGACAAATCATCTTTAGTTTCAAGAGGAATTTTACTTATAACTTCAATTTTACCATTTAATTTTTCGTGAAGTTTTATACTTTCTTTACTGTAATCCATAATTTGTTTTAGAATGTTTGATATATAAAGGTGTGTTATTGTAGTAAAAATTGTTAGAAATTGTCACATGTAATTTTAGAAATAAAAAATAAAAGGAAAATATTTAGAGCATCTTTACGATTAACTCGTTAATCTTATCTTCTCTATTACCTAAAACTCCACCTAATTTAAATGGTGTTTTAATTCCACGTCTTTCAAATCCACCTTTAGGGGGTGCTAATCTGAAATATGGTTTCAAATTGTATTTTGATTCAAAGTCTCTAAGAGTAACTTTATCTTCGAAGTATTCTTTAGCAACTTTAGCAGCGTCTCCATCGAATTTCTTCTGGCCTACTGCTTCTCCTCTTGATTTGATTAATTCAACAAATGCTTTTTCATCAATTTTTCCAAAAGTTACATAGTCTTTAACTTTTTGAAGCATACCAACAGTTACATCGTTCTCAGGAAGAACAACGCACGCATGTTTCTTTTTTAATCTTAACAGTTCAAGAGTTTTTCTTACATCAGGGTGTGTATTTACAGTACCTCTGATTTGAACAACAGCAATTTTCGTTTTACTCATCTTTGTCACCATCCATTAAACCACGACCTTTAGCATTTTCAGGAGTCATTCTCATGTTTTGTAATTCTTTTAATGCGTTAAATCCAGCTTTCATTAGATTTGTTTTATTTTTAGTTGAACCCCAAGTTCTTGACCATAAGTCTTTAATACCTGCTAGTTCAAACATTTTCTTTAATTCTGATTCTACAACAAGTCCAGTTCCAACAGGTGCAGGAATTAATTGAACTTTAACTGAACCAGATTTACCAGTAACTCCAAAAGGAATTGAAGTTGAACCTGCACCAAAAGAACCCCATGAACCTGAACCTCTTCTAATAACAATTAGATTTTGTTTAGCATTTCTAAGGGCTTTTTCTCTAGCAGGAACAGTTTCTCCTGCTTTACCGAATCCTAATCCAACAACTCCGTTTTTGTTACCAGCAACTGAGATCATTGAGAAACTCATTTTTGATCCTTCTTTAGTTACTTTTTGAGTTGATTTTGAAGTCTTTCTTTTTCCACCACCAAACTTACCTTTAGCTTGTCCAATGTTGATGAATTCAGTTTGAAGGTCTGGCACTAGAAATTCGGTGATTTCAGGTTCCATAATTTTTTGACCTTTTTTCAAAACATCTGAGATTGAAGAGTATTTTTGAGCAAGAACATCTTTTCCTAATTTAGTTTTAGGAGTCCAAGTTTTTTTCTCAACTTCTTCTTCTCTTCTAGGTCTTCTCTCATCTCTTTGAGGTCTTCTTTGTCTTCTATCGAATTGTCTTTTTTGTTCCATTTTTATTTGGACCCTCCTTCAATTGCTTTAATTGTTTTTTCAATTATCTTTGAAGCATCTTTAGCTTTAAGATGAGTTCCATTTAACCTTTCTTCAGGTGGGAAAACACTATCTCCAGATTTAACTTTAAGACCTGAGTCAATTAAACCTTTAACTGCTGCAAAAAGTCTTGATTGGTAGTGTACGTATTGCAAACCGAAATCAACAATAACTTCTCCTTTAATTCCTGCTTTAAGTGCTCTTTTACCTGCAAGAAGACCAGTTAAGTAAGCAGCTGAAATATTTCCTGTATTAAGAGTGTATCCTAATTTAGTTAAATCTGCGGATCTTGCGGATGTTATGATGTGATCTCCATTGTCATTATAGTTAACAATTTGAACAATCATATTCTTATTTGTTCTTCTGACAACAGCTCTTGATAAACCACTTTTAAGAAGTCTTAGTCTTAACTGATAGTCAGTTTGACCTCTAATTCTACGGTTATATCTAAAGATTCTGTTTTTATTAGCGTTACGTGCCATTTTAGTTCTTACCTCCCTTATTTACAAGATTGTGTTGTTCAATGTAAATTGAGACGTGTCTTTTGTTTCTGAAAAAGTTTCCTTTGGATTTAGCGTATAAATCTTTGTAAACCTTGTTTTCAATTTTTCCTTCGTCTTTAAGTTTCTTAATGTAAGCTCTTAAAGCTCTAATTTTGATGATCCATTTGTCTTTTTTATTGAATCTAGCGTTAGCAGTTCCTTTTCTTTTTCCTTGACCGGATCTTCTACCTTTTTTCTTTTGAGTAGCAATTTTATTTGCTCTAGTTCTTGAGTTACCTTTTTTTGGAAGTTCTTTAATGATTCCTTCTTCTTTAAGTTCTCTAACTCCTTCTCTTGAAATGATTTCTTTTAGATCTTTTTTGTGAGCAGGGTCTGTTGAGAGTTTAACTCTTTTAACTGAAACTCCAAGTGCTCTAGCAGCTAGTTGTTTTTGTGATCTTAGGTTCATTTTTCAGATTCCTCCTTTTTCACTTCAGTCTTAGGTTTCTCTTCTTTTGATTTTGAAGGTTCTTCCTTTTTCTTTACAACTTTTTTCTCTTTTTTAAGAGATTCAAGGGCTTTAGTAATATCTTTCACATTACCAACAGTAATTTTTTTACTTTGAGCTGCTTTTAAGATATCAATTTTTTTCTTTCCACCAACTTTTGATGAAATGATTGCGATATCTCCTTTGTTTACTTTTTCTAAATCGGAAATGTTTCGGATGATAATTTCTCTAAGTCCATCTTTGTTTAATCCTCTAACTGATTTAGGTGATTTGTAACCTATTTTAAGCATTCCTACGTGACCTTTTCGATTTCTTCTGTCTTTGTTCCCTTTTCCTTTAGGTCTTCTCCAAGAGCTTTTATTCTTTAATTTAGCATATTGGTTTGATTGAGCTCTTTTGTAGTTTGGTTTGCTCTTTTTAATTTGTTTTCTAGTTTCTAGAGACATTTTAAGCGTACCTCCTATGTGGTTTTTCAGTGATGAAAATACCATCTTGGATTACACGTCTATCGAGGTGTGTAATTTTAGTTAATTGTTCTAGTGAACCTGCCACTTGGCCAACTTTTTCTTTGTCAATTCCTGTAACAACAATTTCTTGTCCTTTAATTTCAACTTTAACATCTTGAGGGATTTTATAAGTTCTTGGAACTTTTTCTCCTAAAAGATTTTTAACTGTGAAATCTTGTCCTTTTGCTTCTACAGTCATAGGGAATTTTGCGTATACAACTTTTAATTTGTATTCAAATCCTTCACTTGCCCCTTTTACCATATTTTTGATGTGGGCTTGAAAAGTGAACATAATTTTCTTTTCTCTTTTGGATAAGTGTTTAGTTAAAACTTTCACATTAGTTCCTTCAACTGAAATTTTAACATATGGAAATCTAAGTTTTTTTGAAACTTCTCCTTTTTCACCTTTTATAGTTAAAATATCATTTTCGTAAACTGCAGTTGTTCCGTTTAGAGGGATTTCTAATTCCAGAGTCTCCCACTTTTTTGCTTTCATTTTAGTTTCCATTTTCAATTAATAGCAATATGCAACAATTGCACCCCCGATATTTTGTTCTCTAGCTTCACTTTGAGTTAAAAGTCCTTTGTTTGTTGAAATAATAATCACACCAAAATCTTTAGCCGGTAGGAATTTTCTTTCAAAACTTTCTAATTCTTCAACTTTTACGTTATATCTAGGTTTAACTACACAACATTTGTTGATAGTTCCTAAAAGGTTGATTCTAATCATACCTTGTCTTCCGTCCTCAATAACTTCGTAAGAACCTACATAACCGTTCTCTTTTAGTTTTTCGAGTATCTTAAGGAGGAGCTTATTTTTCTTAACTTCAACTGTTTTGTATAGCGCCTTAACTGAATTGTTAATTTTTGATAGCGCGTCTGCTACTGGATCGTTTAATGTCATTTTTCTTTTTGCCTCCTTAACTTAGTTTTTTGAACCCCAACTTTTGTGCGTTCAATCTAAAACAACGTCTACAAATCTTAAGACTGTATTTAGTTGTAATTCCTCTAGATGTACCACATACATCACATCTTGTAACACCCTTACCAAAGTCTCGTGCTTTTGGTTTGTTGTGTTTTACATATTTGTCCCATTTAGCCGGTTTTTGGCTAAGTTGGTTTTTTACTTTTGAATAATCTTTAGCTGTCATTCTCAAAAATCCTCCGTAGCGTCGAATTTTTGGACGCTGTCAATATAATTTATTGCCATCATTTTATTCTATAGTCACCCCAAACTCTTTAGTAACGAAGTCTTTAACTTCGTGAGGCGTTACTTTGTGTCTTTTTGGAATTCTTGCATTTTTAAGTCTTCTACTTTTAACTCTGAAACCTTTTCGGCTAAAAGTTGACATTACTTCGAATCCTAAAATACCAATTTCTGCATCGTATTTCATACCAGTTAAATCTAAGTATTCGTGAAATCCAATTGAGAAATTTCCATATTCGTCAAGTGATTTTTCTTTAAGCTTTTTACCTTTAGATTCAAACATCCATTTTAGGTATTTTTTAGCATCTTCTCCTCTAAGAGTTACTTTATATCCAATTGGTAATCCAGGTCTTAATTGCCACTGAGCAATTCTTTTTTTACCTAAACTCATAACAGGAGTTTTTCCCGTTAGTTTTTCAAGTAATAGTTTAGCTTTTTGCATTCCTGGTTTGTCATTTCCAACACAAACGTTAACAGTAACTTTTTCTAGGAAAATGTCTCTCATAGGATTTGATTTAGTTTCTTTTACCATTTTATCCTATAATTACATCCTCCTTTTTACTACCAATTACAAAACAGTAGTCTTTAGCTGTTGAGTGTGATTCTTTTCCAATTTTAAGGAAAACAACATCTCTTGCTTTACCATTGTATTCTGTGATTGATTCGATTTGTCCAATTTGTCCTTGGAATTTACCGTCGTAAACGTAAACAAAAGCTCCTTCTTTAAGGGCAAATGTTTTTGAAACCTTTTTCTTTGTGAAATCATAAAGAACTGAATCTTCAACACTTAATGACTTGAAAGTTTTTTCATCAACTAAAATGTTAAATCCATTCATGAAGTTAATTTGGAATTTTCCGCCTTTTGTTCTAGTTTTGTTTGAAACTTTTAGAACAATACTGTCATCTTTAGCAGGAACTAATTTGATTTTTCCTAATTCGTCAAAGATTACAGTGTATTTTTCTTTAGTTTTTGGAATTTCTAGTAAATCAAACATACCAATTGCAGTTTTAATATCTTTGATTTGCTTTCCATTAACTTTAATTTCTTCATTGTGAGTTATGTATTTAGCTTCTTTTGTTGAATGAGCATAGTTTAGATTGTCTCTTAAAATGTTAAGAAGAGATGTTGCGTACGCTCTTTGGTGTGAACCAGGGTTTGGTCTTGCAACAAAAGATATTCCTTTTCTCTTAACTCCCCATGATACTGGCATTAAATGTCTTCTTAGATGTCTTGAGTTTCGTGCCATTTTATTTCTTCTTCACCTCTTTGTGACTTTCAATTTTTTGCATTCTTAATTTGTCAGAGTTCTCTAACTTAATGATTTTAACATTTGAAGGGTTAATTGGGTATAAAGCAGTTGTACCATCAACTTTGTTTACAGTAGCTCCTTCAACGTGAATGAACGTTCTTGAAATTGAAACTTTAGTTACTTTACCAGTTTTTCCTTTGAATTGTCCTGAAATAACTGTTACAGTATCTCCTTTTCTTAAAGGAATTGACCTAGTATTGTATTGAGTTCTAAGCTCTTTTGAAAGAGTAGCATTTAGAAATCTTCTTTTAGTGTGAAGTGGCGCATTTTTAGCGTACTTTCTTTGTTTTCTTGGTTGAATTGAAGAATTCCAAAATTTTGAAAATAATTTGCTAACCATTTTACACAATCACACTCGCTAGTCTTGCTACAGCAGGGAATCTTTCACCAACTTCTTTTGCAATTGCTCCTTTTACTAGTGTTCCTTTTGGGGCAGCACTTTTTTCATCTTTAAGAACAACAGCCCCGTTTGATTCGAATTTAACTGTAACTCCATCAGGTCTTTTGAATTCCTGTTTTTGTCTTACGATAACACATTTTACAACAGTGTGTTTCATATCAGGTTTTCCTTTTGTAACGTTAGCTGTAACTAAGTCACCAACACCTGCGTTTTCAAGTTGTCTTTTAACAGTCTTATATCCTTTTACAGAGATAATTTTAATCTGTTTAGCACCAGAATTGTCAACCACATCAACATATGCTCCTAAAGGAAGTCCTCTTGAGTTATTTCTTCTTATTGCTTTCATTCTGAAATCACCTTGAGAACTGCAAAATGCTTTGTTTTTGAGAGTGGACGTGTCTCACCAATAAGTACTTTATCTCCTTGTTTAGCGTTAATACTAGGAGGATTATGTGCTGAAACTTTAGTTCGTTTCTTTAGATACCTATTGTATTTTGAATCTTTCACAAGCCTATCCCATTGAACTTTAACAGTTTTATCCATTTTATCGGAAACAACAATTCCTTCGAAAGTTTTACCTCTCACAGAAACTTCTCCGTAATATGGACATTTCTTGTCAACTACATCAGGATTTTCTGGCTTATAGTCTAGACCATAACCTACGTTTTTTTTCATTTTTACGATTTGAAAATTTAGAAGAAGAACCGATTCCCCTTCTTTATCTCATTTTTTTGATTCTGCTTTGCAGCGTAGAAAAAGAGAGGCGTTCAACCATTTTTAAACGTTTTCCCTTGTGATCTATTTCAAAGGTTAAAGTGTTTTTAGGTATTTTTACTATTTTCTCCTCATTTCTAATGTGAAATTGGTAGTATGATTCATATAGAATTTCTCCTTTTAGGCCTATTATGGTCTTATTTGAGTGATTTATTACAGTTAGTGTTTTACCTATTAAAGATTTGTATAAAAGTTCATGTTCTATAATCTTTTTGGAGGTAAGTTTCATAGATTAATTAGTAGTTGTTTGTTTTTAAGTTTAGCCAAAAGCTTCGTATCTTTTTAGACCTATTTTCCATAGGGCATATGTTATTAGAATCAAAATGATTGTTGAGAATAAAATTAGTGGGAGAAAATCTAGGAATGGTTTAGGATTTCCTTTTAAAATTTCTATGCAGAAATATCTCGAAATGGAGGAAGGAAGAAGATATGTTAGTTTTTTTAGAGAGAATGTTTCAAAAGTTTTAGGAGTGAATGTTTTAATTTCTTGTTTTACTTGTTTTGCAGTTATGTCAATCAAGACTATCTTTCAAAAGTTGAAAAGAAATTTAGTGATTTAAATGAGAAGTATAAAAGAAGATGGTTAGTTGTATTAACAAATTCAGATTATAAAAGACATTATGAAATTTTATTAAAAAAATATAATGTGACTATCTGTACAAGAAAAGATGCAATTGAAAAATTCAGACCAAATTAAAGTATATATAATAACGGGCTAACATTATGGTCTGAATTTAGCTTTAAACCCTAGTATACTATCAAATTATGGTCTGATTCTTGGTCTGAATGAAACTTTAAATCAAAAAATCCAAAATTTCTATTTACACAAAGCCGTGTACATATGAAAAATATAATTAAGTTTGGCTGAAATTTCTAAGTACTATTAAAGTAAATTATCTATCTTATTTTTCCCACTTTCCGTACGCTTGAATTGCATCTTTAAGTGTTTGATAATTTCTTTTACCGTGTGGAGTAATTTCAACTTCAGTTTCTTCAATTCTTCTTACGTCACAAAATGCTTCAAATTGACCTCTTTTTCTAACTAGTTTTTCAAGTCTACCTGCTGTATCTTCATCATCACAACTAATTTCAAGCTCTCCAATTGCTGCCCTTGTTGCATACACAGTAGCTTCGCCAGGATTTATGGCGTGTACTTGATATAATGAAAAAATACCGTCAGCAGTAACACTTTGAGTTTGTTCAATCATTTTTACAAGCTGATCTGCTTCAACTTCCATGTCTTGAGCACTTTCACTGTGTACATTAGAAGTAGTTCCGTAAATTTTTCCTTCTCTTCCGTCCCTATATAGTTCCATGTTCAGAACTAATTATTTAGAGTTTATTAAGTTTGTCATTAAAAAGGAGTTATTTAAGAACTCACGTGAATTGAGTCTCTTTGGAACCCTTCCTTAACTAAAATTTCAATTAAGTTTGATGTTTTGTCAGATTTACCAAAAAGGATTTCTAAGTTCTTTTCTTTGATAGTTCCTCCGCAAGCCATTTTATTCTTAATTGTTTTAAGAATTGTTTTTAATTTATCTTGGTCAATTCCGGAAACAATTGCCCAGAATTTACCGTATTTTCTTCTCTCTACTTTAATTTCTACTTTGGAGTAGCTTTTATCAACGTCATCTAAAAGGTCTTGTACTTCGTCAGGTAGTCCTGGGAATAAATCTTTTGCCATACTCAACAATTCCCTCTTGTGAATTCTTGGTCGCCAAAAAAATTATAAATTATTTTTGCCATTTATTTCTGTTCGTTTAATAGTGTTTTGATTCTAGCAATGTCTTTTTTAACACTTTTAAGTTTTGCCTTTTTCTTTTGAGCGTCTTCTCCGGCTAAGGATGCTGATGTTAAGGAAAATAATTCCTTTTTCTTTTCAACAAGTTGTTTTTCCAAATCTTCAGCACTTTTTTTTCTAAGTTCTACTGCTTTCATTT
Organism: Candidatus Woesearchaeota archaeon; assembly: GCA_041631255.1. Classification (GTDB taxonomy): domain Archaea; phylum Nanobdellota; class Nanobdellia; order Woesearchaeales; family UBA583; genus UBA583. The sequence continues at coordinate 9,131 of JBFKKL010000006.1, forward strand.
CTCTTTAACCTCTTCAACAATATCTTCTTCTTCAACTACAACATCATCCATTTCTTGCTTAAGAAGTTCTTTTTTTTCATCTTCAGCAGTAATTTGAGCTTTTTCCAAGTCGTGATATACAATCTTATCTGGAAGTGGTGTGTCTGGAAGCATAATCATTACTCTAATTCCAATAACTCCTGTTTTTAGAGTTACGTGTTCAACAGCTCTATCAACAACATAGTCACTAATGTAACCTGTTTTTTTTAGGTATCCTTTAGCGAATCTCCAGGACTTAGCTCTTGATGAAGGAATTTTCCCTGTAAGTCTAATTTCAACACCCATAGCGCCAGCGTCCATAATTCCACTAATTGCTTTAAAAGCTGTTAGTTTGAATTTTTGAGGGCCGAAGTTTGATAGGTTATTTGCAATGATTTTTGCAACAACAGCTGATGAAAGGTATTGGTTTTTGATTTCTCCAATTTTAATTTGTGGGTTTTCAAGTTTGAATTCTTTCTTTAAAGCTTCAGTTAGTCTTTTAATGTTAGATCCTTCTCTTCCAATAACTAAACCTGGAGCAGATGTGTGTATTGTAACTCTTTCTCCAAGAGGAGTTTTTTCATAATCAACATTTTTGATAGGAACATCTGAAATTGTTTTTCTAATGAAATTTGAAATTGCAAATTCATCGAATCTATCTCCAACAATTTTTCTCTCAATCATTTTATTGTTTCACCTCTTTAGCTTCTTTCTTAGCTTTTTTAGTTTCTTTAACACCAACGATTACTTCAACATTAGTTGCTTTCATCTTTCTTCCGAAATATCTTCCGTTATGGTATCTTTGAACACCTTTTCTTGCTGAAATTGATACAATGTATAAATTTTCACCAAGTTCTGAGTTAGCAGCGTTTTTTTGAGCGTTTTTAATTAAAATTAAAAGATCTTCAGCTACTTTAACAGGATATCCACCTGCAGCAATACCTACTCCTTTTTTATGAGGCATTTCTGTGTTGAATCTAGTGTATGGAACAACTGATTTTTGCTCAATTACTCTTTCTAAGTACTTGATTGCTTGATCAACTTTTTTACCTTGAAGAGCTTTAGCTGTTTCAACAGTTTTCTTTAATGAAATTCTTAGGTTGTTACCTGAACTTCTTGCCATTGAAGCTTTATCGAATTTTTCAAATGCGTATGCCATTATTCTTTACCTCCTTTAGCAGCCCCACCAGTGTTTCCTGGGTGAACAACTCCTTTTCTTGTTGGAGCTAATTCTCCAAATCTTAATCCAAGCATTTCTTCAAGAACATGAATTTGAACAAATTCTTTTCCATTGTAAATTGAAATTTTTTTACCTACCATTTGAGGTGTTATAAAAAGTTCTCTACAATGAGTTTTCAAGTTATTCCCTCCTTTTTTGAAGTTGTTTAGGAAGATTTGTTCTTGAGAGGTGTACCCTCTTTTAACTTTTCTTCTTAAATCAGAAGGTAGCATTGCCACAAATTCTTCTTCAGATAATTTTTGAAGATCTTCTAGAGTTTTACCTCTAAATTTGAATACTTTATCTTCCATTTTTACTTGTTCCTCCCCGTATGTCTAGGTCTAAGCATACCAACTTTTCTACCTGGTGGCGCGTTATGTGGCGCAATAGTAGGACGTCCTTTTCTTAAAGATCTTGTTGAACCGTGTGGGTGATTATATGCACTCATAGCAACACCTGATACAACAGGATACATTTTGTTCGTCTTTGCTTTTTGGAATGCTTTAGTTCCTGCTTTAAGGAATGGTTTTTCAGTTCTACCTGCCCCACCAATTTCACCGATGATTGCTCTACAATTACCGTTTAGCATTTTTTCTTTTTTGGACGGAAGCATAATTTTAGTCATACCTTTAATGTGAAGTACAACTCTTGCAAAACTTCCTCCTGCTTTAACAAGCTTACCTGAATCTCCTGGCGTTAATTCAATATTGTAAATACTTGTTCCTTCAGGAATATTTTTTAACATGTGGATGTCTCCAACTTTCATTTCTTCTTTAGCTTCATCTTTTTGATTCATAGTAATCTTTTTTCCTACGAATGCCCCTTCAAAAGCTGGAAGAAGCGCTTCTCTACCATTTTCATATTTAACTTTCATCATAGGTGCTGAATGTGCTCTACAGTGAATAATTTCAATAATCTCACCTTGAGTTGTGTCACCTTTTTTGTAGTTATTATAAGAGGATTTTCCTTTTGAATGGAATGAGTGTGCTCTATATGTAGCTCCACCCTTTCCTCTTTTTTGTTGAATAAGATTCTTTCCCATTTTATACTAACCCCAACTCTGACGCAAGATCAGATGCTGCGCCTTCATCTTTGAATGTCACTAGAGCAACTTTAACTCCTCTGTGTGTATTCATTGTGTTCACCTTTTTAACAGGTTTTTTGTATTGGTTTTCAATGAAAAGCTTAACCATTGACTTTGATGCATTTTTATCAATTTCAAAAGTTAATGTGTTATCGAATTCGATAAGTCTTGTTGCTTTTTCTGAAACTAATACTTTTTTAACAACGTCGAAAAATTGTTTTGATAATTCCTTTTGGAATACTTCTTCTACAGATTTGTCAGTTGCCATTTTAGTTTAATACCTCCTTGAATTCTTCAAGAGCATTTTGTGTAAAGAATACAGCTCTACCTGGTTTTTCACTCATTCCAAGATCTGAAACCATTAGTAAATCTGGCGTTATAATATCAATTCCTCTAATGTTTCTTGCTGCTTTAACAAGAGGAACATCAGGGTTTGATACAACTAAAAGAGGACCTCTTTTAACTTTGTATTTTCTACCTCTTTTTGTTCCTTTTCCTGCTCTGATTTTTCTACTTTCAGTTCTTTGAAGTTCTTCTTTAAGACCTAATTTTTCGAATAAATCTTTAGCATCTTTTGTTTTAACTGTTTCTTCAACTTTTGAGTCTAGTACAAAAGGGTAGCCTTCAGGAACATTTTGTCCGTTTTGAATAACAAGTTCTTTGTTTAAAGCTGCAGCAACGCCCGTTTGAAGAGCCATAATCCATTCTTTGTTATTAATCATCTTAAGAATGTTCTTTTGTGCTTTAGGAGCATGAGCTTTTCTACCACCAACAGTTTGAGCGGCAAAAGCACCAACATATCTAAATTGTGTACCTCTATTCCACATAACTTTTTTTGGAGTTCTTGAACCTCCTCTACCATAAGTTGTTCTAAATGCCTTTCTTCTCTTTGAAAGATTAATTACTTGTTTTTTACCTGCCATAGGATCTGCCCCTTTAGTTTGGTAAAATAATGAATTTTCACTTAGAACTGCTCTTTTGAAAATGTCGTCTCTTACAGTTTCTGAGATGTTTAATTCAATATCTGAAATTTTCTTTCCAGTTTTATCTACAATTTGCAATTTCATTTTAGAACCTCCGTAATTTCTGGTGCTACTTTAGGATATCTCTTATTAGGTCTTGTTGCTCTAACTAGAGTTACAAGTCTTTTACATGGCCCTTGCACGCTCCCTTTTAGAAGTAAGTATTCACTTTTTACGTTACC